>DSBE01000131.1 GCA_011053085.1 Chloroflexota bacterium | reverse complement strand
TTGATAAATGGGCCGCGCGAATGCGCGGCAAAGTCAAGTATTTTTTATAAATTTTAACCATTTTTTACGTGGAAACTCTAAACTCTAGAATACATTATAGAAGCAACGATATTTCCATTAATTTCTACTAGATAATCAAGTTCATGTATAAAATCCTCATGTTCTCTCAGTATATGGCATAAATAATGTTCATCACATCCTGGCCTATATAGATTCCAGAATGCTTCTCTTGTGAGTTCTTCGACTGTTGAGTAGTCATTTATAGTTTCAAGGCGAATATTCATATATCCTTCTCTCCTTGTTCTGCGCGAAACGTACGCTAACCAAAAGCTCACCGGTGTCAATGCAACGCAGCGAAATTGACGTCCGGTGTAGCGCCTCGTTGAGCATCCCTGATTTTAATCATCGGGCAAGAGCTGGCATAGCTTAACCACACAGGTTCAGGCTGAATCATCCGCGTGCCAGTCGGCCATATGCATTGCATGCGTCTTCAAATAGGCTCCAGTCTTATAGAACTTATCATAAAAATCCAGATCAAGGTGATGCGCCTGCAGATACATGCTGAGGAACATGGATAAAACCGTGCCGGGAAACTTGCCAAAAGTATCGTATACGTATTGAGCCTGGAGCGCAACGCACTCCCTGAACCGTTCGTCGTGAACTTGGGCAGCCGAACGTACTTTACGACTGTCTTTCCACGGACCGGCCGTGTCAGGATGAAACGGCCCGCCGGGGCCGAATTTGCGTTCGCAAAGTGCATCCACCGCGGCTCGCATATTCTTGTGATGGGGCGGGCAGTACCCTTCCATCACTCCATCTAAACCGGTGGGATTGGGGTAGGGCCATCCATCATCCTTATCATAGCGGAACCCCAGACCCGGTACTTCAGGATTGCCACTGGCACCAAGCGTGGCGAAGGGATCAACTCCGTTAAGCATCCATCCTCCAAGGCCCATGGCCTGGAGCATCAGGACACCGGCGTAGCAACTTGTCCCGAGTTCCACGGTCAATTCCGAGAGCGACCATTGTTCCACAAAAGTAATGGGCCAGACATTGGTTACGTCCACAATGTCGCCAAATTGCCTGATATCCGAAATGGGACATTTGTTGATGTCATCATAGAGTACCAAACCATTCTGAAGCATATAGCAAATATTGAGCAGGACGTGCTGCGAAAGATCTCCAACAGGAATGACAACCAGGGTAGATGGTTTATTGAACACCCAGGTATTGTGCGCTTCAGTGTATGGCACCTCGGAAGGTACTTTTAGGCGTCCATCCTGAATCTTACGTACCCGATTCCGGGCATTTTCAACATATTTTTCCAGGCTTAATGATCCATCATTTGCCCGGTCGTCAAAAGCGGGGGCGTCGCGCATGTCCAACACGTAGACGCCTTCGTCATCCGTAAAGAATGTCTGACTTGTATGAAAACCTGCACCTGATGGAAAGGTCCTTCCGCCCGCGGATCCGGCGTAATTGGAAAGGTGGGGTGCGTATCTGGCTGCACGATAAATCAGATGATGCCACGATGTATTGCCACCGCAGGCGGAAACCAGCAGCATTTTTTCCAGATCGGTTAACGGTAGTGCATTGTGGCTCGATTTATGTGCGAACACTCCGTCCGGAATATCCGCCCCCATAAAGAATCTTCGAGACCGACGGCCCAAAAGAGCCTCAATGAGGGGAAAGGACTGCATGTTCCGAAAACCCCTGGGAGTTGTCATCGTTTCCATGTCTTTCTCCTTTCGCTACAAAATAGATTTGTGGCCCAACAAGTTATTAGCTGGACGAAACCGTCCAGCTAATAAGGTTAAATCCGTTATTAACTATAAAGGCATAAACCATGCCAAAGAAGTCAAAAATCCCGAGGACTTTTTACTTCTTTGGCGGTTTTGCTTGGTACACAATGTGTATAAATCATCGTCGTTCTCACATCAACATGGCCGAGCATCGCCTGTCAATGGGTAGAGTAGAGAGCAGATCAAAAGTCCCGTCCTCATGACATTTCGTCGCACGCGACTACTCTGAAATGCAGGATGACGGCGATCGATCAGCTCTCCTTCATCAAACCGTGCATCCGATTTTCCCGCACACGGCTTTCCGATGTTCTTCATCTCAAGGCATGCGCCTGCTTCCAAGCCGCTGTAGCAGTCACTTTGTAAAGTCCATACTCCTCGTACAAATCACGACGGAGAAACATCATATACCCCGACTTCCGATCCCTGATTTTGTGTCGCTTTCGCAGATGATTCCGCATACGTTCTTCCTTTTGGCCCTTGTCCGGGCTTGCCCCCTTCACACGCGTCAATCATTTGGCGTCCATCTCAGCCAAGAACACTGAAATATCGCTCTCAAATGCCGTGACGCCCTCGATAATGCGCTCGGTGAGATTGCTTTCGGCTTCCAGAGAGCAATCGGTTGCAAGCGTAGCCTGCACGATGGCATCAACGCCAACTGCTGGCTCAACCTTGATTACATAGTTTCTGTATAATAACCAAATATAGCTGATTCAGCTACGTAACGCATATTTTATTTTCGGAGAAAATCTTTATAAATTGTTGTAATGCAACGAATATTATAAATCGCTTCATTTATGTGGGGGTGTTGTACGGAAACTATGTAACGCGCCGGTTACATTGTGAAGTGTGTCTGCAAAACTTCGCACTCCCTCTGGTATTCTCTACCTCTTCTGGCTTACCTCTTTAAGGCTCAGTCAATGGTCAACGACTGAACTTCCCATTCCTTTTTCAAAAGATTTAAATTATTATTTTCGGTCTAATCTTTCCAATTTTAAAGTTACAAGGTTATAGCTGTCTGGACATTGTAACTCAATAGTATCACCTTCCCACCATGGGAGTGTTCCTCCAAATTGAAATGTCAAAAGATTTGGAAAAATATCATGATAGAAAAATCCACATAACTCACTAGGATTATAAGAACTGATTTCAAATGTATCACCCGTTTTATGACCAGCGCTGCATTGACCTTTTACGCTAGTAATTGTAGCTATAATTTTTTTACCAATGCCTGGATCTTGTGCCAATTTCGATATCCTCCTTTGTTATTTTTTTTAATCGAGCATGATTTGAATTTTAAAATAAGTAATGATCCTTTACTGTACCGGACAAAATCTAACGGTGAGCTCACTGGTTTTTACGGAGCGCAGCGCAGTAAAAACCCAGTGCAGCGATTTGTTAGCCCATAAACCGCTGTTTGATATATTCCTGCGTCTGACTTGCACTTAGCTCTGTGGTAGAAGGCCCTGTGCGTATATAAAATCGTTCGTTATTGCCATCCTTGAGAAATATCGGCGTTGGAGATTTTCGACATTTTATAACCATAACCCGGCAGTCATCATGATCATCGAAATGAGCGTGTAGGCTGGTCATAGCTTGGACGCCCATACGAGATTTGACGATATTCACCAGATGCAGGCTCATCTTGTCTTCATTGGTAAAATCATCTGCTTGTATCCCAACTGGAGTGCCTTCATCGGAAAGCCCTATAACCAACATGCCACCATTTGTATTTAAAAAACCTGACAGAGTCTTGAGTACTGCTAACTCCATGCGAGCGTCTTTGTCACCGGTATGGAGATTCGTACGAAGCGTAGACTTAAACTCGACCGCCTCTGATTCGCCATTTAAAACTAATTTTGACAGATCAATCTCCGCCTCATCCAAATCTTCTCCGATTCTTTCAGCAACAAGAGTAGAGTAACCTTCTGCGATCACCTGTGCCATAAGCTCACGCCGTTTCTCCAGAAAGTCACGGTAATTAAGGTGCTCCCAGTTTGGAGGGAGCGCATGTAATCGATACATCCGCTCAAGTTCCATTTGTTTGAACCTTGCTTTCATATTGGGCAAGTAATCTGCAGGTGCTTGATCGGAGATATTTGCATTATCACCCCATTCCACCAAGGCGTAGTTGGCAATCTGATTGGTATCCCGGATGCCTGTAATCTTTTGTTTACTAAGGAAGCCTTTGGGGAATAGATGATGCCGTTCCACGGCGGCGCGGTTTGCATGCATTGATGGGTCAAGCAAATCTGCTACCTTGATCTTGGAGAAAAGTGCTTTTGCATCCAAAAGCACCAGCGCTGCATGATACGCGAATAAAGATGGGCTTCTCGGAGAAGATGTAGCCAAGTCATTTGGTAGCGACACAGCCCAAAAATCATTTGTAAGGGTGATGTCACAAATATGGCTAAGGGTCCTCACAAATTCATCAGAGGTTTCCACGTCCCGTAAACGGGCCAAATCAAATTCCATTGCTGATTCTGGCGAACCAGTGAAACGACCGGTAACAGCAGACATAAAAAACCAGCGAGCAATCACACGCCGAAGGTCGAACTCGGGCACATTGTACTCGGTGCGACCAATCAGGTAAAGAATGTAAGAAAACAACAGGTTGTTTTGCGAGCTGATCATTTTGCCGCTGCGGAAACCGGCTTGGCGAATACAATTCATGAAGTCATGCCAATATTGCAGGTTTAGTGTCCGTTGCTGTGCATCCTTGAGCAATTTAAATTGCTGCTCCCGGCGCTCATCACTAAACTTTTCAGTTTCCAAATCTTTGCCGCGTAAAATCGAGTAGACGTATTTCAACCTGGCACGCTTAAATGCCAGGCCGACACCAACTCTCAGCAACTGATCTGGAGACGGTTCAATAAAGTGATTAAACGGTGAGGCTTCGCTTTTTGATGGCTTGCGGGATTCGCGACAGAATTGCTCTAGTGCGGCGCGCCCCTTGTCCCAAAAAACCGACATTAAGGTTAGAATAAAGTCTGCTTGATTTAGCGGAGTTCCCTTGCTATTGATTCGCACAAAAACATCTGACACGGCCTCCTCATCAATATCCGATGCCAATTCGAGGGCAGTGAATGGAAAACTCAATAACCCCTGAAGTTTACTTATCGATTTCTTGATAGCCTTGCTCTCTTCATTGGTAACTTCACGGGATGAACTTAGACCATCAAGATAGTTTTCAACCACCTCAAAAAGATCAGTTTTATCATTCCAGAGCAAGGAAATAGACGGGATAAAAGATTTGTCCCGACGAATAGCGGCATCCGCCACCTCAAATCTTTCTTCCAATGGATTAAATGCAATATGTATTTGTTCGCTTTCGAAATTCTCTCGCAACACAGGAATGTTCTTAACAACTGCATAAAGAGAGGTAAGGCGCTGCTGACCGTCCACGATAACAAGCCGTGGTGGTTTTTGTTTGCTATCGATACCTATGGTTCGAGCAGAGTCGGCTAAGGCGTTTTGCCAGAAAAGCAGATAACCCACGGGATAGCCTCTATACATGGAATCAAATAGATCCCGCACCTTTGCATTCTTCCAGACAAATGGCCGCTGGATGTCAGGCAATCCTATGTCACCAAGACCAATATATTTGACTAACGAGCCAAGGTCATAATCGACTTTTGTGAATACGGTTTCGCTCATTCTTACTCCATTGGGCTAACATTGATTACATAGGGCTTGCTGAAAAAGTCATAATCCACACATTCATCATCAGGCAAGGCATGATACCGTTTATATTATGCACCAAGCGCCATACTCCTGATCAGGCATAAAT
>DSBE01000286.1 GCA_011053085.1 Chloroflexota bacterium | reverse complement strand
CTGGCTGACATCCCGGCACTGACCGACATCCTCCTCTACCATGTGGTAGCAGGCGATGTGCGTGCTGCTGACGTAATTAAGCTCGACATGGGCGAAGCCATCAGTGGTTTGCCCTTCGAAGTCAAAGTGGATGGCGGCAAGGTCTACATCAATGAAGCCCAGGTCATCATCACCGACATCGAGGCTGACAATGGTGTTATCCACGTGATTGACGCCGTGCTGCTGCCCCCGATGGACATTGTTGACACCGCTGTTACCGATGGCCGCTTCACCACATTGGCCGCCGCCCTGACTGCTGCGGACTTGATCGACACCCTCAAAGGCGAAGGCCCCTTCACCGTCTTTGCCCCCACCGACGACGCTTTTGCTAAACTGCCCGCCAGCACCGTGGAAGCCCTGTTAGAGGACATCCCCGCCCTGACCGACATCCTCCTCTACCATGTGGTAGAAGGCCGTGTCAAAGCCGCTCAGGTGGTCGAGATTGAAGTTGGCGAATCCATCAGCGGCGCCCCGTTCCGTGTACGTGTAGAAGATGGCCGTGTCTTCATCAATGAAGCTGAAGTCATCATCACCGACATCTTCACCTCCAACGGCACGATCCATGTCATTGACAGTGTTATTCTGCCTCCGCAGGACATCGTGGACACCGCTGTAGCCGATGGCCGCTTTACCACCCTGGCCGCCGCGCTGGAAGCTGCTGACCTGATCGACGCGCTCAAAGGCGAAGGTCCCTTCACTGTCTTCGCTCCGACCGACGCTGCCTTCGCGGCACTGCCTGCCGGCACCGTGGAAGCCCTGTTAGAGGACATCCCCGCCCTGACCAATATCCTGCTGTACCATGTGGTTGAGGGACGTTTCCTCGCCGCCGACGTGCTGGAACTGGAAGAAGCCGAGACTCTGTCAGGCGAATCCTTCCGCATCAAGATTGAAAACGGCAACGTTTACCTGAACGACACCGTGATGGTCATCATCACCGACATCCTCACCTCGAATGGTGTCATCCATGTCATCGACGCCGTGCTGCTGCCGTAAGTTCGCAAAAAAGTAACAAGCGAATAAAAAGAGAACTATCAGGCTGGGCGATGCCCAGCCTGATTTTTTATGTTCAGTGTCTGCTCACTCCCATCGTACGGTGGCATACAGCAGCGGGTGATCAGTGGCTGATGCCGGCGCGGGAATATAGACGGGGTCGACCATTTGCAAATCATGCGACAGGAAGATATGGTCGATGTGGCCTTCGCTGCCGGGCACATTGTGATAGACGGCGACAATGCGCTGAAAGGCTTCATCTGTATGGCGCAGGTTGTAATCACCCAGCGCGATCACATTGTCCAATCCCTGCGACTGTGCCAAAAGTGCTTCCGCGAATGCCATCTTTGCGGTGGCTGAACCGGCTGGATGGACATTGAAGATAGTAAAACGCCTTCCATCCACCACAATCTCTGCAACCGCGGTGCCGATTTCATCCTTGTCGCTATACGAGAACACCGTGCGCACATTTTCCAGGGGATAGCGCGATAGAATGGCGGTGCCATACGAGCCGGTGGTGGTCGCCGGGCCGAAGTAACTGTAGTAACCCAGCTGGCTGGCATAATAGCGCACATAATCGTTGTTATTGAGCGAAACACGCGTGGAATCGCTTTCCTGCATCACAAGAATATCCGGGGCGATCTCGCGGATAATCGCCAACTGGCGCAGGTAAGACCGTTCACCATCCTCATCGTTGGCCCCCTGGATGTTATAGGTCATCACCGTCAGCGAGGTTTTATCAGGCGGCACCGCTGGTGTACGCGTTGTCCACCAGGCAAAGCCAGCCGTCAGCAAAAAGCAAGCTGCCAGGATGGCTGGCACTACTGGAGAAACAGCGGATTCTTCGCCTGCCGGCTTTTTTCCCGCGGACGATTTGCGCAAGAAAACCAGCAGCATGACGCCTGCAGTCATCAAGAGAAACGGCAGCCAGAACTTATTGCGAAAGAAGGGGCTGACGGGTTTCACATAACCCCACACGTTGGTGAAAATGAGCATGAAGATCAGCAGCACCAGCGCCAGTCCGCCCAGTAAAACACCGTTTGTGAACGCGGATGATTTAACAGACTTGCGTGAGGGTAGTTGCAGGAAGAAGGCTGTATTGATAAACACAACCGGCAGCAGCAGAAGCGTGATCAACAACGGAATCTGTTGCACAAAAGTGGGTGGTGTCACCACCACCAGGGGCGAATCGGGCGTGGGCGGGAAATTCACCCGAACCACAAGGAAGGTCGCCAGCATTGCCAGTACGAACAGCACATTGGCGATCTTCAGGGTGGTCTGTTTCGTCACTATCGAGTGGATCCATGCCGGGCGCAGCAACACCATGCCGACATACGCCAGCGACAGCAGGCTGACAAGAGAAACGATCAACAGATAATCCCCATCCACCCAACGCTCGATCACCGCCGGAGCTGAGAAGGAAAAGAGCAGCAGCGTTATCAACAGCATCAACCCGAACCCACTGGCACGATCGAGGGATGCCTCAGCTGGGGCTTCCTCTTTTCGCAAGAGCCAGTAGCACACCGCCATCAGCAGTACCAATAACCAGCCAATCCAGCCGCCGGAGGTGGTGAGTGAATGATCCAACCCCCGCCCCACCGTGCGCAACAGGACAGAAACCGCAATTGACAAAGCGAAGGAGGCAGAACCTTCCAGCGCAGGTTTGCCGGCCATCTTTGGCAAAAGCATAATCAGCAGCCACAGTGCCACGCCTGTGGCGATGCCGGACGACAGCAGGCGTCCATTGGTGGTCAGATGTGGGGTGATCCCGCGGGCAAGCGCCAGTACCGCCAGACTGAGTGGTGCCAGCCATTGCGGTAATTTTCGGCGCCAGAAAAGCAGCACGACCGGCGAGAAAAAGAACAGCAAGCCCAGCACCTTCTCATCCAATGAAGTGTTGAGCAGGTCAAGGATATAAATAGATTCCACCAGGGTGCCTGCCACCTGAATAAAGAACAGCACCACCAGCGACAAAAACGTAATGCGCAGAATTTTTGTTTGCATCTTCGTCTCCTTTTTTCTATTGTCCTTGATTATAGCGAGTGATTTACTTTTGCAACCCTATATTTGGGCTACGAAGGAACAGTTCACAAGTGATAGAATTGAATCACCATCAACCAGATTGAGAAGTATCAGGAGAAAACACCATGAAATGGCAGCAAGCCACCCTGCAAGCCAACGGCCTGCACATCTTTTTCACCCGCACCGGCGGCGACAAACCACCTGTCGTCCTCAACCATGGCGCCACTGACAACGGCCTATGCTGGCTGCCGGTGGCTGAACAACTCGCCACTGATTATGATGTGCTCATGCCGGACGCGCGCGGACACGGCCGCAGCAGCAGCGGCAACGGCAGGTATGATTCGGTGTCTCGCGCTGAAGACCTGATCGCCTTCATCAATGCGCTCAACCTGAAAAAACCGGTGATCATGGGCCATTCGATGGGGGCGCAGACCACGTTGTTCACTGCCGCCCTCTACCCCAAGCAAATCGCCGCCGCCATCCTCGAAGACCCGCTCCTGCACCTGGCAGAGGAGGATGTGCTTTCGGGCATGCAGGGAAAAGACGTGGGCAAGATGATACAGGCCAACGCCCAGAAAAGCAAAAAGACGCACACCTTTGTACTGCGTGCATTCGCGCGCAAGAACTTCGGCTGGCCGAGGAATGAGCTCAAACACTGGGTGCAATCGAAGAAGCAGCTCAGTGATGATTTCATCCAGTCATTGAGCGCGGGGAGAGACGAACCGGATGCATGGGAGATGCTGGCGAAAGTCAGTGCCCCGGTCTTGCTGATCACGGGCAGCCGCGAAAAAGGCGCGATTGTCTCGTTTGCCGCAGCCGAAAAGGCGCAATCTGTCCACAAAGGGCTGCAGGTGGCCCATTTTGACACCGGCCACAACATCCGCCGCGAGAATTTCGAGGGTTATATGCACGCGGTAAAAGCCTTCCTGCGCCGGGTAACACCTGCCTGAGAACCGCAGAAACTAAAAAAAATCTGCCCCGCTCAGACGAGCGGGGCAGTGGTATTTCTATTGATTCAATCTTGAAATGGGTCAGGGCAGTTGGATGCTGCGGGACTGGCGGCCTTTGCCAAGATACTGGCGTGTGCCATCTGAGATCGGGCCGTCGCAGTCGCCATCGCAATCACATTCCTGCAATTGCAGGTTCAGGCGGGTGCCGCCCATAGATTGCCAATTCGACCGGTACAGTTCAGCCTGCTCGGCAGTAATGCTGCCATCTGCCAGCGCCTGGGCAAGCACTGCCTCCAGCGCGTTCGCGAAGATGTCCTGAATGGCTTCATCATCGTAACCGGCGGCGCTCAGCACAGCGGCTACACTGGAGCGGGCAAATGAATCGCTCTGCAATTCTTCAACACTGATGCCGGTCTGCGCAGCAATGCTTTCGATGAAAACGGTGTTATCAAAGATCATCGCGCGGGTGCGCAATCCGCGGGCAATGCGCATCGGCGCGGGTTGTTCCGGCGTCAGGTCCTGGGCATACACGGTGTCGGGCGCGCTGAAAAAGGCGAGGGCCCCTACGATCAATACAGCTGCTAAAATGACGATATGGTTTTTCTTGAACATGTTTTTGTCTCCTTTGTATTTGTTGTTGACAATGCCCCAATCATCTCAAAGGTTTGTAAAGAAACTGTGAAGAACAGGTAAAAGAAACGCAAAAAACTACCGAATATCCGCCTTTTGATCCAAAAAACAGGCACAGAACACAAAAACCACCTTTTCACGGGTGGTTTTTGTTCATAAATGGACGATTAGGTTAATCGAGGAACTTCTGCCACAGCGGACGGTAGGCGATGGTTTCGAAACCCATCGCGTGGTAAAAATCCTGTTCTGATTCGACATAGGCAATCTTTGCGCCCAGTTCACCCGCGCGGCGCACGCATTCCAGCACACAGGCTTTGCCCAGCCCCATACGGCGGTAATCGGGGTCGGTTGCCACCGGTTCCACATAAGCAACCAGGTTGCGGGGGTCAAACCAGATGCCGCTGAAGGAGGCATACGCGCCATTGGGCGCGATTGCCACCACGTTGAGGTGCTTGTTGTACAGCGGGGTGGACTGCATCAAGGCGCGGTCGGCTTCACCGCCCGGTTCAGGCTCGCCGGGGTGGTTGAACCCGCGCCACAAACAGCGGTCCAGTTTGATGAGGTCATTTTCCTCATCCAATCCAGCCAAACGGAAACCTTCCTTGAGCGGTATGGTGGGGAAGGGGTCGGGGATTTGCATGATGGAGATGCATTCACGCCAGTCAGGGTGCTGGCTGAAGCCCAGCCCACATACCACATCAGTCAGCGGTTGGTCAAACTCGTTGACCCAGATTCGGGCGACCGGCTTGCCATCGTGTTCTCCCGCCAGGTGCTCGATGGCGTGCGCCGCCATTTCGGGCAGCAGGTGGTCATAGCCGCGCGTGCGTTGGAAATATGCCATGGTGGGGCTGTCTTCATAGTTGACCACCGCCACGATCTCGCCTTCGTCTTCCCACAGGGCGATCTTGTGCAGAAATTCTGTCTGTAAATTGGGATGCCAGTGCATGTATTCCCAACGTGCCTGCAG
>DSBE01000386.1 GCA_011053085.1 Chloroflexota bacterium | reverse complement strand
GGACAGGTTATTGAGCCGTATTTCATCAATCCATGGCATGGCGAGGGGCTGGCGTTGGGTGAGCCGGTGCTGGTACCGCTGCGCGGTGATTTCTTCTGCCTGCCGTTTGGCGAAGTCAATACCGCTGGCGGGGAATTTCACCATATTCATGGCGAGACCGCCGGAAAAAAGTGGCAATTTCACGGCCTGGCAGAGGAAGGGGACATACTGACGATGACGCTGGACATGGAATTGAAGGCGCGCGCGGGCAAAGTCACCAAACGCACCCAGCTGGTGAAGGGTCACACAGCCGTCTATCAGCAGCACCATATTGAAGGTTTTGCGGGTAAAACCAGCCTGGGGCATCATGCCACCCTGACCGGCAGCAAAAACTGGCGCATTTCCACCGCGCCGATTCACTTCGGGCGGGTATGCACCGGTGCGGCACTGTATGCCAACCAGGAATATATCAGCCTGGAACCGGGGGCGTGGTTTGAGTCATTGGAAGAAGTGCCGACGGTGTGGAAAGATCCTGAAACCAGCGATTGCACAGTATTTCCAGCGCGCGAAGGGTTTGTGGATATCGCCCAGGTGTATTTTGAACCGTCAGAAGAACCGGTGTGGACCTGCGCGGTGTGCGCCGAGGAGGGTTTCCTGTGGTATTCGCTTAAAAACCGTGCCGTACAGCCTTCGATGGTACTGTGGATGGAGAACCACGGGCGCCATGGCGCACCCTGGAACGGCCGCAACGCTTGCATCGGGTTGGAGGATGTGTGTGGATATTTCGCCAAGGGGCTGAACGAATCCATTGCAGAGAATGACGTCAATGCGCGCGGTATCCCTACCTGCCATACGTTTGATGGGGGAGGGTTTGACGTCAATTACATTCAGGGCGTGGCGCGTATCCCGCAGGGGTTTGACCGCGTCAAGACAGTCGTGTTTGATGACGCTATGATCACCTTCATTTCTGACTCCGACAAAGTGGCGACCGCCGCGGTGGCGCACGAGTTTGTGTTCAGCGGTGAGGTGGGATAATTTGTGAAATCCATCATAATTTTCGTTATACTTAAGCCAACCCAATCAACCGAACAGGAGTAGACCATGTACGCCATTGTGCCGCTTCCCAAACAGATCACATACCGTGAGGGAGAATGCCCCCTCAACTTTCCTTTCACGCTTGCCACGCAGGGTGAAGTCACGCTGCCCCTTGTCCTGCTGCGCAGTTATTTTCCACAGGTACAGCTGCACAATGACCCGCAGAAGGCGGCAGTGCTGCTCAGCCTTGACGCATCCTTTGTTGAGGTGGGCGAGGAAGGCTACCGTCTGACGGTTAATCCGCAAGGGATACAACTGATGGCAGCCGCGCCGGCTGGCTTGTTTTACGGTTTGCAGACCTTGCGCCAGATGCTGCCCGCAGAGCAGAGCGGCAGCGTTTCTCTGCCGTGTGTGGTGATCGAAGACGCGCCTGCTTTCAGCTGGCGTGGGTTCATGCTCGATGAAGCACGCCATTTCTTCGGCATGGACACGGTCAAGCATGTGCTTGATTGGATGGCTTTCCTAAAATTGAACATCTTCCACTGGCACCTCACCGATTATCAAGGCTGGCGCGTGGAGATCAAGCAATACCCGCTATTGACTGAGATCGGCTCACAGCGCAAGGGCACCCAGCTGAAACATTGGATGCCGGTCAACAAACAATTTGACTGGACGCCCTATGGCGGGTTCTACACCCAGGAGCAGATCCGTGAGATCGTGGCATACGCCGCTGAACGCCATATCACCGTCGTACCTGAATTCGATCTGCCCGGCCACTTTACCTCAGTGCTGGCGGCTTATCCGGAGATGGGCTGCACCAAGGAACCCTACGAGGTACGCTGTGAGTGGGGCATTTTCAAGGATGTGGCGTGTGTGGGCAGTGAACAGACGCGTACCTTCATCAAAAATGTGCTGGATGAATTCTGCGGCCTGTTTCCCGGCGAATTTCTGCATCTGGGCGGTGACGAGGTCAAGTATGACCACTGGCGCGAATGTGCTGACTGTCAGGCAGAAATGCAGCGGCAGGGCTTCACCGATGTCAGCGAACTGCACGGGTTCATCATGAATGAACTGGCAGAACACCTGCTGGCGAAAGGCAAGACCCCGGTGGTGTGGAACGAGTGCCTCAAACCCAATTTGCGCAAAGAGGTGGTTATCATGCACTGGACACCCTCGGCGCATGAATTGGAAGAGAGTTACCAGGCGGTACTGAACGGCTACCGCGTGATTTTCCAGACGCATTCGGAATCGTACTATGATATGCCGCACACCTTCAACCCGATGAAGAAAGCCTACCAGGCGAAATCGCTGGCGGCACTGACGCCGGAGATGATGGAAAACACGCTGGGCACACAGGGGGCGCTGTGGACGGAGTTCGTACGGGATGAAACCCGCCTTCAATTCATGGCGTTTCCGCGAGAAGCCGCCAAGGCTGAGGTTGCCTGGGGCGGTCCGGCACCGGATGATTATTTCCGTTTCAAGAAGCGCTGGACGGCATTGAGCGATCATCTGGCAGGCATTGGACTGAGCAATCAGGCCCCGTTAGAAGCCGTTGACCCTAATTTCCTTACGCGTTTGCTGCATGCCGCGCGCGATACCGCCGTGGACATGACCGCCGAACAGCGCCGCTGGCAGCGTTAGCAGCGATAGTAGTTATCCTGCGATTGGTGAAAGGTGAGGCATGTTCAGCGTGAGCGGCGGGTAGCCCACAACACGATTTCCACCCGAGAAGTCAGGTGCAACTTGTTGAGGATGTTGCTGACATGGTAGGACACTGTGGATTTGGTGATGTTCAGTTCAGCGGCAATTTCTTTGTTGGAATAGCCCTTTTTTAGCAGGTCGATGACATGCCATTCTCGTTCGCTCAACAGGGAACCGGTGGGAGAGTGATGCGAAGCAGATTGATAGATGTTGACCACGCGCTCACTCAACCAGCACATGTCTTCAGTCATGACACGGTCACAGGCTTCTATCAGTACATCTTGCATCTCGTCTTTCAGGATGTAGGCATCCACGCCCTGGTCGATGACGGTTTTGATGATGCCAGCGTCATCATAGGCAGAAAGCACCAGGATTTTGGTTTCAGGGCAATTCAGGCGGATGAAGGAAATCAAACCGGCGATCTTCAGTCCCGGCATCTTGACATCCAGCAGGATCAGGTCCGGGCAGCCAACGCGCAGCAGGTAAACCAGCTCCTGCCCATTGGATGCCTGTCCGATAATGTTGAATTCAGGTTGGTGTTCAAATACTGAGACGATGCCTGCCCTTACGATGGGATGGTCATCGGCAATAATCATAGAATACGCCATGTTCCCCCACCTCTCTCACCAGTGGAATGATTGCTTCGATTGTAGCACCTTTACCCGGTTCAGAGAATACCCGAAATTCGCCATTGACCACTTCTAAAAATTCCTGGGCGCCCAACAGGCCGAAATGACCGCCGCTGACCAGCTGGTCGATCCGTTCCGGCACGCTGAATCCCACCCCGCTGTCTTTTACCACCAGACGGACGATATCTTCCTGGGCAGACAGCACCACCAGCACTTCCCTGGATTGGGCATGCTGATAAGCGTTGAAGAGGGTTTCTTGCAGCACACGGTACAGGCAGATGGCGATCTCATCCGAGAGTTGGTTGACGATATCTTCGCCGATGATCTGTACATCAATGATCAATGCCTCGCGGGCATGATAGGATTCGACCAGGGACACCACCGCGGAGTGCAAGCCGGTGGCATCCAGCGCCGGTGGGCGCAGGTTGAAGCAGATATCGCGGATATCCTGGGTGATGGTCATCAAGCTGTGCTGCAGATCGTCGGCTTCTTCGTCTGAAATTGCCAGCAGGTCGGCGTCATACAGTTCGTTGAGCTGGTAACGAAAGCCGGTAATGGCTTGAATGATGTTGTCATGCATGTCGCGCGCGATGCGTTTGCGTTCGTTCTCACGCATTTGCAGCATGCGCTGACCCGACAGGCGCATTTGCTGCGAGGTGTTCTGCACGGTTTCCAGCAAAAGGATATTTTCGATGAGAATTTGAAATTGGTTCAGCAGCAACACCAGTTGGCGGGTTTCCATCAGATCAAAGGGTTCGCCCCCGCGCCGTTCTCCGGCAGCAATGAACCCAATTGCGTCCTGCGTTCCCAAGAGCAGGTAGCAGTATTGTGGTTTGTCGCCAAAAATTTTCGGAAATTGACTCAGATATGGTTGTATCTGATCGATTGACACCATGCGATCTGTCAGGGATTGCCGATCGGCTTGTTCACGCCCCTGGGCCAGGGCTTGTATCAAGGATTCTGTCGTATCGGGGTCAAATTTGACCAGGTCAAGCTGGTAGTTTTTATCATATTGGATCAAGGTGCCGTTGCGCAGGCAGATGTTCAGGTAGCGGAAGCGATAGAATTCCTCCAGAAAGACCTGGCCCAAACGCAGCAGGGCGGCATCAATGTCGTTCTGCTGAAGAACAGCCTGCCCGGTTTGTTGGATCTTTTGGGTGCTATGGCGCACGTTGCCGTAAACAATGAGAATAGTGAGATCTTGGACGGTATGAAACAGCGCCAGATAGGTCAGCATTGATAAGATTGAGATCAGGTAGTTGACCCAGTCACTGGACAGAAAGCGATAATCTGCCAGCGTTTCGGGGATAAACAAATAAATCAGGCGCACGACCAGATGCATGAGCATGAAGGCGGTAACACCGCTGAGGATGCCGATGGATAATTTTATCCAATTCTTTTGCTGCAGGAACAACAAAAAATAATTAACCGGCAGGATTAAGACGGGTGCAGTGGCAATTATGGCAGGTACTGCCATGGGTTGATTCTGTAACAAAGGCAGATGAAGGAATAAGATTGCTGGCATGAATGACACTACGATGCTGAGGAACATGATTCGTAAGATGCCTCGATGAAAGGAATTTTCTATCGCCTGCTTCAAAAAAAGGCCAACCACAAAAAGGAATCCGAAGATGATGTCAATGACATAAATTTGGAGTAGGCGCTGCTCAATGTAGGGGAGATATCCATTCATCGCCAGGATTACGGTGAATAAAATGATTGGCTGGACCAGGCGGAAAAACCATTTGATTGACTCGGGCGGCGGCGTCTCAAAATGGCACCAATGAAATTCCACGATGCTCCAGATAGCAAAAATGGCACTTGCATAGAAAACAATCGAAAACCCCTCACCAGTCCGGGATAGATTACCAGTGATGAGCCCCACGCCTAAAAAATACAGAAAAGCCATCAAAAAGAGGGTAGATTTTTTGGGAGGCTTAAGAAATGTCAGCAGCATTGCAAGGAAAGCCGGGATGGCTCCCATCGCTGGTATGATCATCATCTCAGCCAAGAGCAAAGAACTTACGGGTGACACAGATACTATTTCATATCGCCTCGTGCCATCTGGTTGCCTCAGTTCAAACACAAACGGACGCTGCTTGTTATTAAAATAGTCATAAGAAAGTTGATCAATGGCGATGCTATCCACAGAGATGATCCGGTCTTCATAGGAAAATATTTCAGCATTGGGATTGGTGATGAACACTTGCAGGATGGTGCCGCTGCCGAAATCGATGTCGATGCCCAGGTTGGGAG
>DSBE01000388.1 GCA_011053085.1 Chloroflexota bacterium | reverse complement strand
GCGGGTCGCTGCCGCCGCATAGTACACCGCTCTGGCGGTTGCGCAGGATGATCTGCCCGCGTCCGAAGAGCGCGCGCTGCAATCCACCGACCGTTTTGATCTCGTGGCCCATGTCTGACAGCTGTGAGATGGTACGCAGCGGTACTTCGCTTTCGATCGACACGGCGCTGGTGAGGCGGTCAGGTTCAATGTGAAAGCGCGGGCGGTTGAGGGCTTCCTGTGGGTCGAGGCCGTCATCCACCAATGCTACCACCACCTGCATGTGCCCTTGCGGCTGCATGAAACCGCCCATTACGCCGAAACTGGCGAAGAGCGAGTTGTCATCTACGCGAGTTGCCATGGCGGGGATTATGGTGTGATAGGGGCGTTTGCCCGGCGCGAGCGCGTTGGCGTGGCTGGGGTCAAGCGAGAAGTTGTGTCCGCGGTTCTGCAGGGTGAAGCCAAAGCCTTTGGGCACGATGCCGGTGCCGAACCCCATGTAGTTGGAGTTGATGAACGAACAGGCGTTGCCTTCGGCATCCACCACGCTGAAATAGACGGTGTCGGTGCCGGCATAGGGCACACCGAAGCGGATCTCGGGGTTGGCGCGCTTGGGATCGATCAGGCGGCGGCGGTGTTCGGCATAGGATTTGCTGAGTAGATCTTGGATTGGAATGTCGTTGAAGCGCGGATCAGCGACATAATGGCGCGTGTCAGTAAAAGCAATGCGCATGGCTTCAATGAGTAGGTGATAGCGTTCCGCGGTGGTCTGCCCGATGGGAGAGAGGTCAAAGCCCTCCAAAATGTTCAGTGCGAGCAGGGCTGCCAATCCCTGTCCGTTGGGCGGACATTCCCACACGCGCACGCCGCGGTAATCAGTCGAAATCGGTTCAATGAACTCTGATTGATGTTCATACAGGTCCTGCAATTGCATGACCCCACCCATCTCATGCAACACTTCGACGATGGCTTCGGCGATAGGTCCGCGGTAGAAGGCATCCTTGCCGCCTTCCGCCACCAGGTGCAGGGTCTTGGCGAGGTTGGGGTTACGGAAAATCTCACCAGGGTTGGGCCCACGCCCGTCGATGGTCAGTTCATGGCCGTTGGGCGACTGTGATAACTGGTGTTCAGCGCCGTTCTGCCAGAAGGTGGCGGTTAATGGCGCGACCGGGAAGCCATTCTGCGCCAGTTCAATGGCAGGCGCCAGTACTTCTGCCAGCGAGAGCCTGCCCCAGGCAGCGACGGTGTCTGCCCAACAGGCGCAGGCACCCGGCACCGTGACGGTGAAGGGATGAAAGCGCGGCAATTCCTGGCTGAAACCGTGTTTTGCGAGCAAGGACAGCGACAGTTTTTGCGGGGCACGCCCGGAACCGTTGATGCCTTTGACCGTGCTGGTGCCGGCATCATAGAACAGGGCGAATGCGTCACCGCCGATACCGGTTGAGGTGGGTTCAGTTACATTCAGGGCGGCGGCCACCGCCACGGCAGCGTCGGCGGCATTGCCGCCTGCTGAAAGGATATGTACCCCGATGGCGCTTGCCAGCGGTTGTGAGCTGGCGACCATGCCCTTGTGCGAGAATACTGGCGAACGATACGAGTGGAATTCATGTTTTCGTGCTTGCATAGTATCGATTATAGTTGATATTGGCTTTTATTCGCTATTGCATGTTGCTGTGCTTTCGTTCATTTTCACTTGTGCGATGATATCTCTGTCCGTTTTCGGACACCCTCAAGGGGTGTACCTACAGGATGGTTTGAAAAACTAACAGATCTTTGGCATAACAAGACCTCTGCCATAAATAGGATACCCGGCGGTTTCGATTTCTCCGCTCCCTGCGGTCGGTCGAAATGACAGAGCGGAGGCAGTTGTTGGAGAAAGGCTCAATTCATCCCGCCTTTCACATCACGAACGACACGGAGTTTATGCTCGCAAGCTCCGTGTCTGGGTATCAAAACAAGAAATGGGGGATGCGGACAGCCGCCAAATTCATGCAAGGTATGAATTGTTGTCCCTGTCCGTTTTCGGACACCCTCAAGGGGTGTTCCTACAACAAGGTTGTTATTCGCCGTCTTCTTCCACCTGGGGCAGGGTCAGGGGTGGCAGCTGGTCGAGTTCTTCTTCCATGAGGGGGCTCAGGTCGAACAGGTAAGGTGACTGGGACGGCAGGAACATGACCCTGACATTCGGCGCTAACTGCTGGATATACAGGTAATTGATCAGGTCAGGGTTCTTGCTAATGACCTGGTTGATCAATTCAAGCGCTTCTGCTTCGGCTTTGGCGGCCAGCAGGTAGGCTTCTGCCTGTCCTTCGGCTTCCAAAATCGTTGCGTCACGCAGGCCTTCGGCAGTGGCGCGCGCCTGGTCGGCTTCATACTTGCGCTGCTGGATCACAAAACTGGCTTCCTGCGCCTGTTGTTCGGCGATCTGTTTCTGCTCAACAGAGGCGGCATATTCGTCTGAGAAGGAAATATTGCGCAGGACGAAATTATGCAGGATGATGCCGTTGGCGTCAAAGGCTTCGGTTAATGCGCTTTCAATGTTGATCACCAATTCATCACGTTTGCTGCTGTATACTTCTTCGATACCATATTGAGAGGCTGCGTCACGGATGACGCCGCGGGTAACAGGGCGTACCAGGTCGGTATCGTAGCGTGTCTGCCAGTCAACATGCACCTGCACAATTTCCTGCGGGTCGATGGAGTAGATGACCGAGGCATCGATGAGCACTTTCTGTCCGTCGGCTGTGCGCGCTTCGATCGAGTCATCGCCCATCATCTGTCCTTCTGCTGGCGCAATCGACATGGTATAGGTCTGTTTGGAGACCGGGTATATGATTACGTTTTCGACAAACGGAACGATCCATGAGAGACCCGGCTCAAGAGGTTCCTTACGATAGCCCTGCGACATGATGGCAGAGATCACCACCCCACGATCCTGCGGGTTGATGAACACCAGTCCGGCGCTGATCAGGGTCAGGATAATGGCAGCACCTAACACGATGCCGATGATCCAACCGCTGCGGCGGATGGGTTGTTGGCGCATTTTCTGGGTAACAATAAGGATGGCTACCCCAACTGCCAGGATCCAGGCGAGGGTGGCAAGCGTAGTAAAAACTGTTGCAATATTCATCGTTCACTCCAAGGTGATAAACAATTCTTTGTAGCTTCATTATATCAGAGCAGCATAGGCAGGATGTTAATGGCGAGCAGTGGATTGTTAATCGGGCTCGGTGCAAATGCTTGTGGTTGAAAAGGGAGTTGATAATGGTCATTCATTGATGAATATTTGGGGGTGATGGTTTGCTTTGTTGGCTACAGAGTAATCGTTTCTTAATGATGACAGGGCCGGATGATTTTTTGGTTGTTTTTCCTATGAATAACCCGTCAACTATGATATATTTATAACGTTATCAGTACATGACCAGCACAATGATTAACGGTCAAACTGTGTAGAAAAAGCATTTGAAAAACCTATACATCCTCACAAAAAGGATGTTCTGTGATAAGCAAGAGGACTTGATTTACAATCATGTCCGGTGAAATCAGGGGAACTGTGCCAACGAGCGTTAACAAACAACAACTGACGGTGCACATAAACCATTTCCCTTATCAATGACATAGCAATAAGGTTGATGGCGGGTATCCGTTACCTGCTGTTAACAATGGATCAAATGCCATGATCGGCGCAGTTTTAACGAATGAATTGAAGCCCGGTTTTGCTGCTGGTGATAAATCATCCTAAAGGAAGCACGCTCATGGCGACAATTACCGCGCTGAAGACACAAAAGCGAAATCCCAACCGAATCAATGTCTATCTGGATGGTGATTTTGCCTTTGGTTTGTCAAGGCTGGTGGGCGCCTGGTTGACGATTGGTCAGGAACTCAGTGATGAGAAAATCCGCCAGCTGAAAAGCCAGGATGAAGGGGAAGTCGCCCTGCAGAAGGCCATGCACTTTCTCGAATACCGTTCTCGAACGCAGCAAGAAGTGTCGCGTAAATTGACGGATCTTGGTTATGAAGAAGAAGTCGTCAGTGACGTGATTGAACGCCTGAATAAGAATCAACTACTCAATGATGGTCAATTTGCACAACGTTGGGTTGAGAACCGCACGGCATTGAAGCCGCGCGGACATCGCCTGATGGCGATGGAATTGCGCCAAAAAGGCCTGGGGGAGACGGATATCCAATCAGCGTTGAGCGAGGCTCCAGAAGATGAAGAATTGGCGTATCAAGCGATGAAACATCGCTTTCACAGGTACGCGCAGATGTCCTATGAAGATTATCAAAAAAAGGCGGGCGCGTATCTGGGGCGGAAAGGTTTTTCGTACGATGTCATTTCCCCTGTCTTACGACAGGTGTGGGATGAATTTCAAGATGAAATGCAGTCATCTGCCTCGTAAGAAAGCCTGATGCCGAACACTAAAACTATGAAAAGGAAATTCTCACTATGGACACGTTTTTAATTATCTTACTGATTGTGGTGGCGGATGTAGTGTTGGTGGCGGGACTGGTGTATTTCATCACCCAGTTTCTCTACAAACGCTACCAGGCAGAGCAACAGGCACGTGCTGACAATGTCATCCAGCTGGCAAAAGAGAAAGCCAAAACTGTTGAACTGGAAGCGCGCGATGCGGCCATGAAAAAGGCGCAAGACGCTGAAGGGGAAATCAAAGAAATGCGGCGCGAGTTGGCGAAAGAAAACGAACGCCTGCAGAAGCGTCAGGACGAGATGGACAAGAAACTGGATCGTCTTGAGCAGCGTGAGCAATCGTTGAACCGACGCCAGAGTGCTGTTGACCGCAAGGCCAATGACATCGAAAAACTGTATGAACAGCAGTTGGAAGAGCTGAACCGTGTGGCACAGATGACCAACGAAGAAGCCAAAGCGCAGCTGCTGGCTGAAGTTGAAAAAGAATCACGTGATGACATGGCACGCATCGTGCGACAGATCGAAGCAGAAGCACGCGCCGATGGCGAAAACCGCGCACGCGAGATCATCGCAGATTCTATCCAGCGCGTGGCTTCTGACCATGTGGCTGAAGTGACTACCTCGGTGGTGGATCTGCCCAACGAAGAGATGAAGGGCCGCATTGTCGGCCGCAACGGCCGCAACATCCGCGCATTTGAGCAGGTGACCGGTGTGGACGTGATCGTGGATGACACCCCGGAATCGGTTACGATCTCTTGTTTTGATGCGGTGCGCCGTGAGACCGCCCGCCGAACCCTGGAAAAACTGATCAAAGATGGCCGCATACATCCTGCCTACATTGAAAAAGTATTCAACCAGGAAACGCAGGAAATGCAGAAGGTGCTGAAAGAAGCCGGTGAAGAAGCCATTTTCGAGGCTGGTATCCCCGCTCTGCATCCAGAAATTGTAAAAAAACTGGGCCGGCTAAAGTATCGCACCAGCTATGGGCAGAATCAGCTGGCGCACGCCGTGGAGACCGCCAAACTGGCCGCGGTGATCGCGCAGGAATTGGGCGCGGATGTAGAAGCAGCCCGGTTGGGGGGCTTGCTACATGATATCGGCAAAGCCATGGATCATAACATCGAAGGCACGCATGCTCAGATTGGTGCAGAATTCGTGCTGCGCTATGGCGTATCTAAGAAGGTTGCCAATATC
>DSBE01000340.1 GCA_011053085.1 Chloroflexota bacterium | reverse complement strand
GCCTGATACAACGCGCCGTCAAAGGCATACATGCTGAAGGTGGGCGGACAGTTCAGCAAGGTATCACCAGGCGCCACAAACACGCGCATGATCAAATCCAGCAGTTCATCCTCGCCCGCCCCCACCACGATGCTGTCCTGGCTGATGCCGTGATGAGCCGCCAGCAGCCGGCGCAAACGGCGGTTCTCAGGATCAGGATAGATATGCACATTATCAAGGTTGGCCAGTGCTGCCTGCACCTGCGGCAGCGGGCCATAGGGGTTCTCGTTGGCATCCAGTTTCACCAACGCTTCCAGCGGAAGCCCCAGCTCCTCTGACAGCACCTCCAGGGGAACAATGGGGTGATAGGGCGGCATGGCACGGATGTGTTCGTTCACCAGGTCAAGGGCTGCGGTCATGCTCTCTCTTCACGCGCACGCGCAGCCGCGGCATGCGCCGTCAAGCCTTCCACATCCGCCAGTTGCGCCGCCAGGTTGCTCAATGATTTGGCAGTGGTTGCATCCAGACCGATCACGCTCGAAATTTTGACAAAATCCAGCACATTCAACGGCGAAGCATAGCGCGCCGTGCCGCCGGTCGGCATCACATGGCTCGGTCCGGCGATATAATCACCCAGCACCTCGAACGAGTGATCGCCCAGGAAGAAACCGCCTGCGTTGTTGATCTGATCCATCAGCGCCTGCGGGTTTCCCACTGAGAGGCACAGGTGTTCTGCGGCATATTCATTCGCCAGCGTTGCCGCTTCTTGCAAAGATTCCGTCACCACGATACCGCTCGCGTTCTCCAGCGATGCCAGCAGGATGTCATTGCGGCTGAGGCGCGGCAGTTGTTCTGCCACCGCCACCTGCACAGCCTTTGCAAGGTTTGCGTCCGGGGTCAGCAGGATGGCGCTGGCCTGCACATCGTGTTCCGCCTGCGCCAGCAAATCCGCTGCTACCCAATCTGGGTTGGCGCTGCCGTCAGCGATCACCATAGTCTCAGTCGGGCCGGCCAACCCTTCCATGCCGACCACGCCAAACAACTGCTGTTTTGCCAGGGTGACAAACAGGTTGCCCGCGCCCACAATTTTGTCGACCCGCACCACACTTTCAGTGCCGAACGCCATCGCAGCGATCGCCTGCGCTCCGCCGATCTGGTATACGGCATCCACATTGCACAAATAGGCCGCTGCCAGAATGGCTTGATGCGGTTCGGGCGGGGTGGCAACAATGACTTGTTTGACGCCCGCTACCTTGGCAGGGATGACGCTCATCAGCAGCGAGGAGGGCAGCGGCGCGGTGCCGCCGGGCACATACACCCCCACCCGCTCGATGGCGCTCACACGCTGTCCCAGCATACCGCCCATCTCAGTTGTAACCCAACTCTGGATCGGCTGGCGCTCATGAAATTCGCAAATGCGCTCCAGGCTGACCTGCATCACCTGTTGCAGGCGCGGGTCCAGGGTTTTCCAGGCCTGCTTCAGTCTCTCAGGCGCAATAACAATCTCCTCTCCCTCGTACTTATCCAGTCGCGCTGACCATTCACGCAACGCTTCATCACCGCGCTCTTCCACCGAATGTAGAATGATCTCCACCGCCCTGGGCGGGGTGACGCCCGCGCCGAACAGGGCTTCTGTGCGCGATACCAACGCCGGCGCGTACTGCATACGAGTGAGCGGCTTGCGTTTGAGAATGGTTTTCTTGGCTTCTTCTACCGAATAAATAGTGATCATCTTATTCCTCCAGTGCCGCCAGCATCTGGGTCAGTTCCAGCGGCTCTTCTTCAAAAATATAACTAACCGGCGACACCACCACACCGCTGCCGCCGATCTGGCGCAGTTCGCGCACCGCCTGGTGCAGCAATTCTTTCTCCACCACCACATGCACAGAAAAGAACGGTTCACCGTCGCGGGTGAGAATGCGCGATACGGTCGGGCCTTGCAGCCCGCTGATCACAGTTTTGGGCAGCAGCTTTTGGGCGATCTCCTCCTCGCTGCCCGCGCGTACATTGGCGAATACCGCTATCTTGCGCTTGCCGCGCAGATACGCCCCCACCAACTCCAGCAACTGGATCGCCACCGCGCGTGTGTCAGGCTGGTTCTGCAGTGCGGCTTTGTTCGCCAGCAAGCAGGCCTGTGCCTCCAGCACGGCGCCGTCCTGCAGCCGTTTCAGACGGTTATCGCGCAGGGTGGTGCCGGTCGAGACCAGGTCAACGATGATGTCGGCATACCCGATGGTGGGCGCGATTTCCAGCGCCCCTTCCGCCTGGATAATCTGGATGGGCAGCGCGGTGTTCTTGACGAAAAACTGCTCTGCCAGGCGCGGGAATTTGGTGCCTACCCGCAGCGGACGACCGCATGCCGCCTGCCAGCGAGTCAGGTCATCCAGCGTGTCCACCTCGGCCCATTCGTCCGGCACGATTACATTCAAGGTGCATTTGCCATATCCCAACTGGCTGTGCAGAGTGAGGATCCTGCCACTGTCGTCGTTCTTCTCGTAAAAAATATCGCTGCCGGTAATACCGAAATCGACACTACCGTCGCGCACACTGATCACAATATCACCGGGACGTTGAAAGATCACCTCTGCGTTCGGCAGCAGGGGGATGCGGGCGATATATTGGCGCGGGTTGGGGCTATAAATGGGCAGGCCGATTTCGGCAAATAATTGCAAACTGGCATCCGCCAGCAGCCCTTTGCTAGGCAAGGCGATTCTGATATTTCGGTTGTTTGGGGTCATACGTCACTCCTGATTGAAAAAGCGCCCCCCGTCCGGGGAGCGCTTTGGATGTACGTTCGTTCAGCGTTTAGATACGCAGACAAGCGGTCCTGCCCGGGCGGGTAGCCGGTTGTGTATGCGCATGATGATGCAGGCAGGAAATGGTTAATGTTTTCATTGCCCAAGATTCTACCACAACAAAACCTGGAATACAACTTTTTTATTACTATCCTGAAATAATGAATAAACTATATTTTTCTGTTACAATCATGCCTAACTTTTTTACCCCCTTGTCCAAAAACAACCACACAGCAACAAAAACCAAGGATGTTTTCCGAACATGACACCCCCCGATGTTTCATTGCCCAAAGACGATTTAACCCAGGATGCCCTGTCAACGCAATCATCCATAGCCCCGCGCCGCACCCGCCTGCGTGCAACTTTTCAAGCGGTCAGGTACCTGGCATCGCGCGCTTTGATGATTGCCCTGATCATCTTTCTGGGGGTGTTTGTCACCATCATCATCATGAACCGACCGGTCAATCTGGGAATGCGTACCAATCCTCCCCAATTGGATACCGCCATCCGAACAGCGGTGAAAACGACCGTTGATGCCCAATGGCATGAACTGCGTCCCAGTGAACGTACCACATTTAATCCAGATGCGATGACCCAGGAATTACTCGAAGAAAGCGGCATTAACCTGCCTTATCTTCCCCGCCACCTCAAGTGGACTTGGAATTCTCTGCGCTTTGATTGGGGCAGGCTGCAAGCACGTAGACCCAATCTGAGTACGATTTGGAGAACAAGCAGCACCTTCAACCTCAACGAAATCCTGCTGGAATATATGCCCAACACCATGCTGCTAGCGACTACCGCTTACCTGATAGTCTTCGTGTTCGGCATCCCGCTGGCGTTGTTTCTGGCGCGCCACTATGGCAAATGGTACGACCGCGTGGTTGCCTTTCTGGCGCCGATCTCTTCCATCCCCTCCTGGGTGATCGGCATTCTGCTGATCGCCATCTTTGCCATCCAACTTAACTGGCTGCCCTACGGCCGCATGTTTGGCAACATACCCCCTGACACCAGGCTGGGCTATGTGCCCATCATTCTCAAACACATGATCCTGCCGGTCAGCGCCATCGTACTCAGCATCTTCTTCCACCTGGTCTATTCCTGGCGCTCGTTCTTCATCACCTTCGGTCAGGAAGATTACGTCGAGTTGGGTAAAGCCGTTGGCCTGAGCGCGCGCAAACTGCAGCGCAACTACATCCTCAAACCAACCCTGCCCTATGTCATCACCTCCTTCGCCATCATGTTCGCCAGTTTCTGGCAGATGACCGTTGCCCTTGAGGTGATCTTCAATTGGCCTGGACTGGGCTTCCTCTTTATCAATCTCGGCCTGCCCAATCTGTGGGGTGAGAACATGTACCCCGGTGAACTGCTGATCGCCCTATCCGTGATCGTCATGTTCGCCTACCTGCTGGGGGCGGCCGTTTTCCTGCTGGATATCGTCTATGTACTGATCGATCCGCGCATCCGCCTGACACAGGGCGACGCAGCGCTGCATCTAAAATCCAACCACCGCTGGCGCTGGAAAGACCTGAAAGCTGAAACAAAACATCAATGGCTGCGCTGGAAGAAGCTATTCCAGCGGAGACCGGCTGTGCAAAAACAGCAAAAAGCACCTATCAACGTTTCTTTGCACCACGCTGAGCGGCGCCAGCGCTTTGGACAGGCAGTGCGCGAAATCATGCGTTACCCCTCCGCTGTCATTGGTTTTATTATCATCAGCCTGCTGGTGATAGGGTCTATATACGCCGTGATCGCCCTGCCTTATGAAAAGATCGGTGAAGAATGGCAGCGCAACCAGCTGACCGGCAAGCCAATGGCCCCTCAACAGGCGCGCCCAGCGTATACAAACTGGTTCCGCCAGAAGAAACTTCTCTCCACCCTGACTCTGAACAGTGAGGAGGGCGACGCTGAACGCTTCGAAGATAGTGTCAATGATGAAATTGACCAGATCGTACTCACCTTCACCTTCGATTATGACTACGCCGAATTCCCCAGCGAGATGATCATCTATCTCTCCTCGACTTTCACCGAGAAGCGCACCTTTACTGCCCTTTCATGGCGCACCCCTGACGGGCGGGAAATTCCTCTGAAAGATGTCTCTACCGGTACTCATGAAAAATATGAAATCGATGACAAGATCAATATCCGCCGCTTGCTGCGCGATTATGAAGCCCTCTCCAACTGGTTTCAGGTTGACGGCGGCTCACCCACCCCGCATCATCACCTGCTGTTTGCCGACCCTTATGCCGAAGAACCGCGCGTGCTGCCCGGTGAATACCAGCTGGTCATCGACGCACTCACCTTCGAGCCGGGCAATGACATTCAGGCGGAAGTGATCCTGCTGGGTCAGGTCTATGGGCTGGCCGGCACCGACTATTACCGCCGTGACCTGCTGGTGCCGCTGGTATGGGGTATGCCTTTTGCCCTTGTAGTCGGATTAGGCGGCGCTGTCAGTACCACCATCCTCTCGATGTTGGTGGCTGCCACCGGGGTGTGGTTCGGCGGCTGGATTGACAACCTCATCCAGCGCATCACGGACATGAACCTGGTGATGCCGGTGCTGGCCATCGCTGTGCTGGCCTATGCCTATCTGGGGCTCAGTCTGTGGATCATCCTGATCGTGTTCGTCTTCCTGAACGTGTTTGGCACCCCCACCAAGAATTTCCGCGCCGCCTTCCTGCAGGTGAAAAGTTCGCCTTACATCGAAGCCGCCAAAGCTTACGGCTCCGGCAACTGGCGCATCATCTCCCGCTACATGGTGCCGCGTCTGATCTCCGTGCTGGTACCGCAGCTGGTGGTGCTGATTCCCTCCTTCGTGTTCCTCGAAGCCACCCTGGGGCTTTTCAACATCAACACCGGCTTCCCCACCTGGGGGACGGTCATCTTCCTCGCCCTCAGCCGCGG
>DSBE01000366.1 GCA_011053085.1 Chloroflexota bacterium | reverse complement strand
CCCGTAGATTTCCTTGCTCCCGCCGCACTGCCTGATCTCGAAATCAATGGCGTGACACATGACTCTCGCAATGTAAAACCAGGTCACCTGTTCGTGGCTGTGCCCGGTCTCTCAACCGACGGACACCAATTTATCCCGCACGCCATTGAAAATGGTGCGGTTGCTGTAATAGGGAACCAGCATCAGCCCCCAGTGTATGCGGTGCCATATCTGCAGGTTGTTGACCCCCGTCTTGCCCTTGCCTGGATTGCTGCCGCTTTGCACGGCTTTCCTGCCAAAAAAATGACCATGATCGGTGTCACCGGCACCGACGGGAAGACCACCACGGCCACCATGCTATTTCACATCCTGAAAGCTGCCGGGATAAAAGCAGGTCTGATCACTACCGTGAGCGCTGTGATCGGTGATCAAGAACTGGACACAGGTTTTCATGTGACCACACCAGAAGCTGTTGATGTGCAACGCTACCTCGCCCAAATGCAGGCTGCCGGTACCACCCATGTAGTGCTCGAAACCACCTCACACGGTCTCGCCCAACATCGCGTAACCGCCTGTGAATTTGATATCGCCATCGTGACCAATATCACCCATGAACATCTTGACTACCACGGCGGGTATGATCAATATCGCGCCGCAAAAGGTATGTTGTTCACCTCTCTGGCGGACACCCACAAACCCGAACCGGGATGTGAACCACTGGCGGTGTTAAACCAGGACGATAGTTCTTATGAATTCTTGAATCTCATCACTACTGTCCGTAAGGCCGCTTATAGCACCTTTGACTCCACAGCCGACTTTTTCGCCCATGACATCCAACACACCCCACAAGGGCTGAGTTTTACGGTTGAACACGCACAGACCACGCAGGACATCAGCAGCCCCCTCATCGGCCATTATAATGTACACAACATACTGGCTGCCTACAGCGCTGCCGTAGAAGGACTTGGTATCCTGCCTGAGATCGCGGCACACGGTATTCAATCCATGCAGACCGTTCCCGGACGCATGGAGATCATTGACAGGGGGCAGGATTTTCTTGCCATTGTCGATTTCGCACACACACCCAATGCCCTCAAAGAAGCACTGCAAACCCTGCGCACCATCACCAAAGGCAAAATCTGGGCAGTGTTCGGTTCTGCCGGCCTGCGTGACCGTCAGAAGCGTGCCATGATGGGCGAAGTCTCCGCCCACTATGCTGACTATACCGTCATCACAGCAGAAGATCCGCGCACTGAATCGTTAACCGAAATTCTGGCAGAAATGGCGTCTGCTGCCGCCTCGCAGGGAGCCATTGAAGGTGAGACTTTCTGGCGCATCGCTGACCGCGGTGCTGCCATCCAATTCGCGGTAGACCATGCCTCACCCGGCGATACCGTATGCGCCTTCGGAAAAGGTCATGAACAATCAATGTGTTTCGGTACCTATGAACATCCCTGGGATGACCGCACCGCAATGCAGGCTGCTCTCGCTGTCTATCTGGGCAAGGATGGTCCCCCCATGCCCTTCCTGCCTACGCAATCGCCGGACTACGTCAGTTAGCTGCCAGAAATTCTTCGATCTTCTGTTTGATCTCATCTCTTACGCGGCGGAACACCGCCAGACGCCCTCCTTCATCTGACTGTGGACTGTGCTATTATATACGCACAAAAATAATACGCGTTGTACCATCGCAAATTCTTCCATTGGCTTTTTTGATGGTTTAATTGTCGGGCATAAGTATTAAGCGCTTTTAACTGCGGGTTAAGAAATCCAGGCTCTCCATTAACAACCATTACCATGACAGATAAAAAAACAGGCGGATGCGCGTGCATCCGCCTGTTTCACAAACAAAATAATCTTAGTTGCGTCGAGGAGAGCGATTACCGCCGCGGTCTCCGCCACTGCGGCCGCGGCTGTT
Source organism: Chloroflexota bacterium (assembly GCA_011053085.1). Lineage (GTDB taxonomy): Bacteria > Chloroflexota > Anaerolineae > Anaerolineales > Anaerolineaceae > SpSt-1165. Next base: position 3,845 of record DSBE01000366.1, on the reverse strand, counting down.
GCCGCGATCTCCGCCACCGCTGCGCGGTTTGGACGGGCGGTCGCGCTCTTGCGCTTCTTGCACTGTCCAACCTTCCAGCACAGCCTGGCGGCTCAAGCGGATTTTGCCGTTGCTGTCCACATTGGTGACCATCACCGTCAACTCATCGCCTACCTGGCAGACGTCTTCGACAGAATTCACACGCTCAGAATCTAGCTGTGAAATATGCACCATACCGTCGGTACCGGGCAGAATCTGGACAAATGCGCCAAAGTCTGTCGTACGCACCACCTTGCCGGTGTAAATATGGCCGATTTCCGCAGATTCAGTCAATGATTGGATCTGTTCACGGGCAGCTGCTTCATCCTGGCCAGTTTTGGCAGAAATGAACACAGTACCATCTTCTTCAATGTCGATTTTGGTATTGGTTGTTTCCTGCAGCGCGCGGATATTCTTACCACCCGGGCCAATGATAGCGCCGATTTTGTCGACGGGCACTTTGACCGTGGAAATACGCGGGGTGAAATCTTTCAGCTGCGGACGCGGTGCAGGAATTACTTCCAGCATCTTCTGCAAGATGTGCTCGCGCGCGTCTTTTGCCTGCGTCAACGCCTCAGACATCACTTCTTTGGAGAGACCTTTGATCTTGATATCCATCTGCAAGGCGGTGATACCCTTGCGGGTTCCGGTCACTTTGAAGTCCATATCGCCCAGGTGATCTTCGGCACCGAGAATATCGGTCAGGATCTTGTAGCGATCGCCTTCTTTGATCAAACCCATAGCAACACCGCTGACAGGTGCCTTGATCGGCACGCCAGCGTCCATCAATGCCAGGGTAGAACCGCAAGCCGAAGCCATTGAGCTGGAGCCATTGGAGGACATCACCTCAGACACCAAACGAATGGTGTAAGGAAATTCATCGCGTGATGGGAGAACCGGTTCCAGTGCGCGTTCTGCCAGAGCACCATGGCCAATTTCGCGGCGGGATGACCCGCGCAGCATTTTGGCTTCACCGGTGCAATATGGCGGGAAGTTGTAGTGGTGCATGTAGCGCTTCTCATCGGTCGGCGCCAGGTTATCAATTTCCTGCGCGTCGCGGGGAGTGCCCAACGTCGCCAGGGTAAAAGCCTGGGTTTCACCACGAGTGAACAAGCCGGAACCGTGCGCTCGCGGGCTGACACTGGTTTCACACCAGATATCGCGGACATCTTTGACGCCGCGTCCATCAATTCGCACACCCTGTTCGAGGATGCGATTGCGGACAACTTTTCTTTCCGCTTTTTCAAAGGCTTCTCGAATGTCTTTTTCCTGAACCTTGATATCAACCTCAGATTCAGCATCAACGAATTCTTCCATAACGGCAGCTCTGAGTGCATCCAGGGCTTCCATCATTTCTGCCTTCACATAAGGGCGGCCATAGATGGCGTTGAACTCTCCCGCTGTGCGCTCATACACCTTTTCCGCCAGGGCTTCATCCAATTGATGAATGTCCACCTCGCGTTTGGGTTTGCCGACTTCGGCGCGCATGCGTTCCTGCACATCGATCAAGGGGATGATCGCTTCATGCGCAAAATTCAATGCTTCCACCATAATGTCTTCTGATACTTCATTGGCGCCACATTCCACCATCAAAATGGCGTCGCGGGTGGCAGCCACACGAAGATCAAGATCTGATACTTCGATCTCACCATAGGTTGGATTAGCAATGAACTCGCCATCAATCAAACCGATGCGGACTGCACCAATCGGGCCATCCCACGGGATGTCAGAAATCGTAAGCGCAGCAGATGATGCGTTGGTGACCAAAATGTCAAGCGGGTTATCGTCATCAGACGAGAGCGACATATTTATGATCTGCACCTCATTGCGCATATATTTGTTGAACAAAGGGCGGATCGGCCGATCGGTCAACCGGGAGGCAAGGATGGCATCAGTGCCGGGGCGTCCTTCTCTGCGGAAGAATGAACCCGGGATGCGCCCGCCTGCATACATGCGCTCTTCATATTCAACAGTAAGGGGTAAGAAATCCAAACCTTCCCGTATCCCGCCCATTGTTGCAGCGCTAAACATCACCGAATCACCCAGTTGCAGGGTGACCGCGCCGCCCGCTTGCCCGGCCAATTTTCCCGTTTCGAACGTGAAAACCTTGCCGGCTACGACGGCTTCAAATTTTTTTCCATTTTTATCCATGACTATTCCTTTAAATTGTCTAAATACCCACCTGGTCAGGGACTGAAAGCCACCGAGAGCGATTAATCTCTCTTCTCAGCATCTTTCAATTCCTGACTGCGGGCCCATATAAAATGATTCACAAATCATTTCTATTGGCAGGCTTTCGACTTAAGCCGCTCTGCCAGCCAACAGAGAATGAGCAGATGGCTTTAAAGCCATCTACTCACTTGTTTACTTTTTTACCTTCTGCGCAAACCAAGCTGGTCTGTAATTGTATGATATCGATTGAGGTCTTTGCCACGCAAATATGCCAGCAAACGACGTCGTTGACCAACCAGCTTCAGCAAACCGCGACGAGATGATTCGTCGTGCTTGTGTTCACGTAAATGTTCTGTTAAATCAGTAATTCGTTTTGTTAAGAGTGCTATTTGCACCTCGGGTGAACCAGTGTCACCCTCATGCGTTTGAAATTTTGCGATAATTTCGTTTTTTTGTTCCAGTGTTAATCCCATGACATATGCTCCATTATATTTTTTATTGCAGGTCTCCGAGCTGGCAGTCATAATTTAACCGCCAACGGGACAAGTCGAACCGTATTATAACAGATATCACTGATAAAGAAAAGCAAATGAACCCGTAGTAACTCTATTCGGGCTCATTACATAGCAATATTGAATGATTCTAATATGGTTCTTATCTTCCAATATACACTTTCACTTTTTCTCCAGAATCCTCATTCACTTCCACCATGATAGGGCTGTCAGCGTTTTTCAATTCGCGAATTAATTCGTCCAGATCTAAGCCTGAAAGACGGTTACGAGTAAGTGAATCCAGGTTGAATTTACTGCTATTGTTCATGAAAATATTTGCCAAAAATACTGGCAGCGGTAAACTGATATTGATTCGGCGCGGAAATTCATTTTCTCCGGTGTTGATACGAACATGCAGCCATACCGCCTGGCTTGAGATCACTGACAGCACTGTGATAATTATGCCGATGGTCAGCGGAATCCATGCGAGCCAGAAACCCGCTGTCAGACGGTCATGGGTGGTATAGGCATTCACCATCCCGAACGCACCCCACAATAGAAAGAGGATACCGATAAACAAGGGAATCAGCCAAAAGAAACGAAACGGCTTGTTCCCCACAGGTTCGTCCTCGATTTCATCAGCGACCGGCTGGGGAATTTCTTCCTGCTGATGATCGTCCGATTCTTGTCTCTCCTCAATAGCAATTAAGGCCTGTTCGGCTTCTTCCAACGTCATCTCGCCTTCTGCAAAGCGGGTAAATATATTCTCTCGTTTCGCACGCATTGCCATGTGTTTTTCTCCTGTGAACCATTACCCTTTGAGCGCAGACAGCAATTTTTCCGCTTCGTCCAATGAAATAAGGCCTTCCTGCAGCATCTGCAAGACCATCAGACGCTCTTCTTGAGAAACATCCGGTGTTCCTACCGGCGGTTTTGGTTTTGCAGGTTTTTCGATGCGCACTTCCGACAGCGGGATCATATCAGGAATATCAATAGGTAAAGGAATGTTCAATTCTTTCAGTTGTGCCTTCACCGCGCTCAAGGCTTCCAAAGCCTCTTCCCGCGCTCTTTTCTCCACCTTCATCGAAATCCGCTGAGACATCCGCTCCGCACGTTCCCGCGCTCTTTCCTCAATGCGCTGGCCAATGTCACGGTTGTCGCCAT
>DSBE01000359.1 GCA_011053085.1 Chloroflexota bacterium | reverse complement strand
TGATTTTCAGGGGCTGCCAGACAGCGATGCGCCCGTGGCAGAGCGCGTCCATAACATCATTGAACAGCTGACCCTCGATGAGAAAATCGGTATGTTGGGCGGTTACAAATGGATGGGTATCCGAGCTATCCCGCGGTTGGGCTTGCCCAGTGTGTGGTGCAGTGACGCCACATCAGGTGTGCGCTGTTTTGGTGGCGGCACGGCATTTCCGGCGGGTCTGGCGCTGGCTGCCTCGTGGAATCCGGTGTTGATTGAAGAAGTTGGCGCGGTGATTGCAGAAGAATACCGTGCCAAGGGCGTGAAGATCCTGCTGGGGCCGGGCGTTAACATTTACCGTGTGCCTACCTGCGGCCGCAACTTTGAATACATGGGCGAGGACCCCTTCCTGGCGGGTAAGATAGCGTCTGCCTATATCCGCGGAGCGCAATCCAAAGGGGTCATTACCACGGTGAAACATTTTGCTTGCAACAACTCAGATTATGATCGCCATAAGACTGATTCTGTGGTGGATGAACGCACCTTACGGGAAATTTACCTGCCAGCGTTTCGAATGGCGGTGCAGGAGGGCGGTACGAAAGGCCTGATGAGCGCTTATAACCTGATCAACGGCACCTACGCCAGCGAAAACCGTCACCTGTTGACCGAGATCCTGCGCGAGGAATGGGGTTATGAAGGTTTTGTCATCTCAGACTGGATCAGTCTGTACTCGACAGCGGGACCGATTAAGAACGGACTGGATCTGGAAATGCCGGACGGCAAATGGATCAACACTGAAAAGGTCATCCCGCTGCTGCAGGATGGTGAGTTGACCGAAAAAGACATCGATGCGCCGCTGACACGCTTGTTGACAGCGTTGTTCAAGGGCGGTGTGTATGACTCGCCGCAGGTGGATCCTGATGCTGCTCTTCACACTCCCGAGCATGTGGCGCTGGCGGAAAAAGCGGCGATGGAAGGCATAGTGCTGCTGAAAAATGAGAACGCCCTCCTGCCATTAATGCCTGAAAAAGCCAAACGCCTGGTTATCATGGGGCGCACTGCGCGCGACACCACCAGCGGCGGCGGCGGTTCCAGCTTCATTAATACACCTGAAAAGATCGATATTCTGACGGGCTTTGGCCTGCTGGCAGAAGATTACACGGTTGAGTTGGTTCCCTACCGCAACCACCGCCTGACAGCCGATGAGAAAGCCCAGATCGCCGGGGCGGATGCCGTGATTTTGTGCGCAGGATTCACAACCTGGGAAGAGGCAGAATGTTATGACCGCGCCTGGGAACTGCCCGAAAAACAGGATGTCCTCATCCGCAAGGTAGCGGCGCTCAACCCCAACACGGTGGTGGTGCTGTCGGTCGGCGGCGGTGTGGAAACAGAATCCTGGATCGAACAGGTGCCGGCTGTGCTGCATTCGCTCTATCTTGGTGAAACCGTCGGTACTGCGGTTGCCAAAGTTGTGCTTGGTATGGCAGCGCCAACAGGCAAACTGCCTTTCACCACGGCAAAACGCTGGCAGGATTTTGCATCGACGCAATACTACGTCGATGACCCAACCAGCTTCAGCCTGAAGCGTGTGTCAGTCGGACAGGGCGACCCCACCAAACGTGAGGTGTGGCAAATGCCCTATGAAGAGGGGCTGGAAGTTGGTTACCGTCACTTTGACGCGGCGCAGATCGAACCGCAGTTCCCCTTTGGTTTCGGCCTCACCTTTACACAATTCGCATTAAGCGGCATTTCGCTGACGCAAGATGCCGGCGATGCTGTCGCGCAGGTCACTGTCACCGTCACCAACACTGGCGAACGTGCCGGTGCCGAGGTGGTGCAATTGTACATCCATGATGTTGAAAGCTCTGTTTTCCGGCCTGAAAAAGAATTGAAGGGGTTTCAGAAGGTGCATCTGACGGGAGGAGAGTCAAAAACGATCACATTGACCATTCAACCACAGGATCTGCAATTCTTTGACACCCAGGAAAATGCCTGGCGGGCAGAACCGGGGCAGTTTGAAGCACTGATCGGCACCTCCAGCCGGCACATTGCTGCACGCCTGCCCTTTGCCATCGACTGATTGTTCCTACTTGCAGAAGCGTCATTAAGGAAAAAGAACAAGGGGCCGACCCAAAAAGCCAGCCCCTTGTTTTGTGGTTGATTGATTATGATCGAGGCTTTGCCTCGATTCCTCAGCGCCGAATAATCATGCTTTGGTTGATAACACCCGCAATTGCGATTGCCTTCTCCAGGCGGATGTCTTTGCTGCTCTTCATTTGTAAATTCTCCTGTTGATTCATTTCTTTCGTTCCAATTTGTCTGGCGTCTTCCAAACGCCTGTGCCTTCTGGCAAATGACCTCGCCTATGATGGCAAATTTGTTATCTCAATGCAAGCAGTTCTTAGCTGGATGGGCAGTTGCATATTCAACGGATGCAGCTGCACAGGTGGTTGGTCACGATGGCGATCATCATTTGCTTTTCCAATTCTTTTTCGCGCGTCGTTTTCATGGTATTTCTCCTGATTTCTATCTTCCAAACAGAACCTTTCCTGAGTATAGAATAGCGGATTTGGGGATGCTGCCGCCACCCTCGTTGGTCTAATTCCGATTGTACTTAAGTATGGAATCCCGCTATAAACCCTGAGACCAGTCATGAGGAATGGATCCGAGTGTTCATTGTCTTAGTTCTATGGTTTTTTTCTGTTGTCAGGTGTGACCCTGGTATCTTGACAATTCATCAATATCCAGTAAACTTTTCATCATCGAGTAAACAGGTTGAGGATGAAAATGACAATTCTGTTGTTTATTCTGTTGGGTTTTGTTGCGCAGATGGTGGATGGCGCGTTGGGCATGGCGTATGGCGTGACCTCTAACAGCTTGCTGCTGTCGTTCGGGGTGTCACCGGCGGTTGCCAGCGCTTCGGTGCATATTGCCGAAGTGTTCACTACTTTTGTATCAGGCATCTCACATTTCAAATTGGGAAATATCAATAGGTATTTCGTCAAAGCCCTGATTATTCCCGGTGTGATTGGCGGGGTGGTTGGTGCTTACTTGCTCACCAACATCGACGGCAAGGCGATCAAGCCATTTATCACCGTGTATCTGCTGTTGATGGGCTTGCGTATCCTGGTAAAAGCGATTCGATTCAACCAGCACAAAGAGGAGGCAGCACCGGTTCCTCCTAAAGCCTGGCAGATGAGCATCTTAGGGCTGGTCGGCGGTTTCTTCGACGCAGTCGGCGGCGGCGGATGGGGTCCGATCGTCACCACCACCCTGATCTCCGGTGGCCATTCACCGCGTGAATCCATCGGCTCAGTTAATGCGAGCGAATTCTTTGTCACACTGGCTGAAGCCGCTACATTCATCGTTCTGATCGGCATCACCGAGTGGCAGGTTATCATCGGGTTGATTATCGGCGGGGTGATTGCGGCACCGCTGGGTGCGTTCGTGACAAAGAAGATGCCGACACGGCTGCTGATGTTCATCGTAGCGGGATTGATCATTTTCCTGCAGGTGCGCACACTGCTGTTGATGTATGTTCTGTAGGCTGCTAACGGGCGAACAAGAACAATATCGCCAGCAGAGTCAGCGGGAGGAGCAGGCCGATAGCGTTCAATACCATACCGGCGACGGCATGCCAGCCGCGTTTGGTGTCCAGACTGCTGTAGGCCATCAACAAACCGATGATGGAGGTTGTGACGGAGAGCGGGTAGGCGAGGAAGTGCAGGAAGGTCGCCAGCGCCAACACCACGCTGAGGATGCCTACCGGCACCGAGTACAGGGCGCGTTTTTCGCTGTCATCTTCGATAGATTCAAACCAGGCTCGCATGGCTATGATTATAAACGATTCATGCATTGACAATGGGGCGTAGAAAAGCTCTGTGCTACAATCAGGGATATCAGGAGAAAGCAAATGGCAAAGGCAAAAACCCGGTTTGTGTGTCAGGAGTGCGGCCGTGTGACCGCCAAAGAAATGGGACGTTGTCCGTCGTGCGGCAGTTTTGGCACGATGGTGGAAGAATATCTGGAGACTGAAACCAAAGGCGTGCACCGCCATGCAGTCAGCGTGGAGAGCAAGCCTCGCCGCCTGCACGAGATCTCCGGCGATGCTGAAAAACGCATGGCGCTGCCGATCGGCGAATTTGCGCGCGTGTTGGGGGGCGGTATAGTGCCGGCTTCGCTGGTGTTGATCGGCGGTGACCCCGGCATCGGCAAATCAACGCTGATGCTGCAGATGGCGCTGGAAATGGCAAAGCAAGAGACCGTGCTGTATGTATCCGGCGAAGAATCTGAGCGCCAGATCAAGATGCGCGCCCTGCGCCTGCTGCGAGAAAATGACGGCAGTATGGGCAAACTGCCTGAGAATCTGTATTTGTTGACAGAAACCAACATGGATGCCATTCTGCACCATGTGGGCGCGATCACACCTGATCTGTTGATCGTCGATTCCATTCAGACCATCTACCTGCCGGAACTCAAATCGGCAGCGGGTTCTGTGACGCAGGTGCGTGAGTGTTCTTCGCGCCTGCGCGAGGTAGCGAAACTGTCAGAACTGGCGGTGTTCGTGATCGGGCATGTGACCAAAGAGGGCGAAATTGCCGGTCCGCGCGTGCTGGAGCATATCGTGGATACCGTGTTGTATCTGGAAGGCGACCGCTACCAGGCGTTCCGATTGCTGCGTTCGGTCAAAAATCGCTTTGGCGCTACCTCTGAGGTAGGCGTGTTCGAGATGGTTGACCGCGGCTTGCGTGAGGTGTTGAACCCTTCGGAGGCTTTTCTGGCGGAGCGCATGGTCAACGCGCCCGGTTCAGCCATCGCGGTGACGATGGAAGGCACGCGACCGATCCTGGTGGAACTGCAGGGCCTGACCAGTCCGACCAACTTCGGCAATGCGCGCCGCACCCCCAATGGGGTGGATTTCAACCGACTGCTGTTGATCGTAGCGGTGCTGACGCGCCGCATGGGTTTAAAGTTGGGCGAACAGGACATTTTCGTGAACGTGGTCGGCGGCATGCGTGTAGATGAACCAGCTGCCGACCTGGCGCTGGCAGCGGCGATCGCCTCGTCGCTGTTTGACCGCTCGGTGTATGCCGATGTGGTGCTGATTGGCGAGGTCGGGTTGAGCGGCGAACTGCGCTGGGTGGGGCAGATGAATCACCGCCTGCGCGAGGCGCAAAAGCTGGGCTTTAAACGAGCGGTCATTCCACGGAAACTGGGGCAGGGTGAACCATTGCCGGCTGGCATCGAGGTGATCGAAGCACGTTCGCTGCGTGAAGCGCTGCACCACGCCATCCTGCCGAAAGAGAGTTGAGCAAGCATTACCTTCGACAAGTGTTAGAAATGTGTATAAAACACGCCAGATGAATCAAAGTTAATGAAATATCTGGCCGGATAGGTTAAAATTTAATAGAAGCAGCAAAAATGTCCTTTTAAGCATGATGGGGGCTTGGAAGGTGACGGAAAAACGAAAAGGAGGCACAAACTGTGTCTATTATGGATAGATTTACTGCCCGGGCGAAACAAGTGTTCACCCTGGCGCACCAGGAAGCTGAAAAAGCCAACCAGCCGTCGATCAATACGGAGCATTTCCTGCTGGGATTGCTGCGTGAAGGCGATGGCATTGCCGCGCGTGTGCTGACCAATCTGGGGATTGAAGAAGAGCGTGTGCGTGAAATTATTGATGAATTGAACCCGCCCAAACCCGGCGAAGCCGAACCCGGCAAGCGCATTTCGCTGTCACCCGGCGTACAACGGGTGATGGAACTGGCGGTTGATGAGGCTGACCGGCTGGGGC
>DSBE01000248.1 GCA_011053085.1 Chloroflexota bacterium | reverse complement strand
GCTTTATGGTTACTGTCATTTGGGGCTCACCCGCCATTCGCTTGATGCACCATTTTAAAATCGGAAAAATTGTACGCATCGACGGACCTGAACGACATCAGATGAAAACCGGCATCCCTACCATGGGTGGTTTGTTGTTCATCTTACCGGTGACCATGCTCACTATTTTGCTGAATGCTTCTTCTTTCATCGGGCTGCAATATATGAGTGGGATAACTGCCCTCTTACCCCTGCTGGTATTGATCGCCTATGCCATTTTGGGTGCTATTGACGATTGGGAAGGCATCCGCGGCCCGCGCCGCGGTTTGGGCATGCGCAGTTCTACCAAGTTCATCATCCAGATCATATTGGCCTTGATCATTGCATGGGTTTTGCAATACGTGCTTGATGTACCCGATGTAATCATCCCTATCTTCGAACAATCGCAAGAATTGAACTTGGGCTGGGTCTATATCCCCATCGCCGCCTTCATCATCGTAGGCTTCAGCAATGCCATGAACTTCACTGACGGGCTGGATGGGCTGGCAGGTTTGATCGCGGCCACCTGTTTTGCCGCTTATGGCGCAATCGCCATCATGAATGGTCAGTCTGACCTCGGCCGCTTTGCTTTTACACTGGTGGGTGCTTTGTTTGGCTACCTCTGGTTCAATGTGCATCCTGCCCAAATGATCATGGGTGATACCGGTTCACTTGCTTTAGGCGCTACACTGGCTGTGGTAGCGTTGATGACGGGCGAATGGCTGATATTGCCCCTGATCGCAGTCATTCCTGTCAGCGAAGTGGTCAGCGTCATCATCCAGGTTGCCTATTTCAAGGCCACCAAGGGCAAACGTGTCTTCAAGATGGCACCGCTTCACCATCACTTTGAACTCAGCGGCTGGAGCGAAACCCAGGTTGTGCAGCGCTTCTGGCTGATCAGTTTGTTATTCACCATGTTGGGCATCGCTGTGTCGATGTTATAGAGGGATTATGGCTGTCAGCAATCAATGGCAAGGAGAAAGGATTTGCGTGATCGGCGCGGCCCGCCAGGGGCTCGCCCTTGCGCGTTTTTTCCTGGAGCGTGGTGCTGATGTCATCCTCAATGACCGCAGTGACAGTGCTGCCATGCAGCCTGTCATTGACCAGATGACCGCGTGGCAGTTGGTGCGCCAACCGCAGGGCACTCTCTCCTGGCATCTGGGAAGCCACCCTTTGGAACTGTTGGAAAATCTCGACATGTTGTGTGTTTCCGGCGGCGTTCCGCTCAATTTGCCTCTCATCGAGGAAGCTATCCGCCGCCACATTCCATTAACCAATGATTCTGAACTGTTCATGCAATTCGTACAGGGACAGGTGATCGGCATCTCAGGTTCAGCTGGCAAAACCACCACCACCGCACTGATGGGCAAAATTGTCTCCGATGCGCTGGAAAATACCAATCGCAAGGTCTGGGTGGGCGGTAATATCGGCATGCCGCTCATTGAACAGGTGGAAGATATCCGGCCTGAAGATGTGGTCGTTCTGGAATTGTCCAGCTTTCAACTGGAATTGATGAAAACTGTTCCGTCGGTGGCTGCCATTCTGAACATCACCCCCAATCATTTGGATCGTCATGGTTCCATGGAGGCCTATACAGCCGCCAAAGCCAACATGTTTCGCTGGCAGAAACCCGATGACTGGGCCATCATCAACCACGAAGATCCGGGGGCGAACGCCTTGCGCACGATCATACCCGGCCGGTGGGCGAGTTTCGGTTTTCGACGCAGCCCGGGCGTTCATCCCCAGGTTTACCAAAGCAGCGATCAACTCTTGCTCTCCAATGGCATACAAGAAACAGAAATCCTCAATATCAACGAGATCCTGCTGCGCGGCAGACACAACATTCAAAATGTCATGGCAGCATTGCTTTTGGCCTATTGCAGCCAAATCTCTTTAGATCGGATTCATGACAGTATTGCATCATTCACCGGCGTACCGCACCGCCTGGAATTTGTGCGGGAACACAAAGGCGTGCAATGGTACAACGATTCGATTGCTACCACCCCTGAACGCAGCATGGCAGCCATCCGCTCCTTTAGTGAACCGTTGGTGCTGCTGCTGGGCGGCAGAGACAAAGACCTGCCCTGGGAACATCTTGCCAATCTGGTTCACCGCCGCGTGCATGATGTCATTTTGTTTGGGGAAGCCGCTCACCTGATTGAACCCATCTTGCGGCGCGCCCATTCGGCTACCAGTCTGGTGAAAATCCACACTTGCCCAGCCTTACAGGAAGCAGTTGCCTGCGCCGCAAGCGTCGCGCAGGCTGGTGATGTGGTGCTGCTCTCTCCTGGCGGGACAAGTTTTGACGAATTCAAGGATTTTGCAGAACGTGGAGAAAGGTTCAAACAATGGGTGCAACAAATTTCGTAAAAGGTAATGCTTCCATCGATACGCAGGCGAAAAACCTCAAGCGTATGAACCTCAAGATTGACACCCCTTTGTTAATCGCGGTGGTCATCCTCCTCATTTTGGGATTGGTCATGGTCTTCTCATCTTCCATGCAGTATTCCATCCGCAACACCACCACCAACAACCCCTACTTTTTCCTGCGAAGACAGGTGGTCTTTGTGGTTCTTGGCCTGGCGGTGGCTTATGTAGCCTATCGTGTTGACTACCGTTGGCTGCGCCCGCTGGCGCCGTGGATTCTTGTCGGTACCATCGTCCTGCTGGTGGCTGTTTTCTTTGTACCGCTCGATGTGTCTGTACCAAAACGCGCCCTGTTCGGCGGTTCTATTCAACCATCCGAGCTTGCCAAAGTAGCGGTGATCATTTATCTGTCGGTGTGGATCAGCCGCAAGAAGGACCAGTTGAACAGTCTCGTCAGCGGCGTCTTGCCTCTGGGAATAATTCTGGGGTTGGTGTGTGGTTTGATTCTTGCCCAGCCCGATATCAGTGCCATGCTCACGGTCATGTTCCTGGGTGGATTGTTGTTTTTCATGGCTGATGGCAGCTGGCGCATCATGGTAATTATCATTCTGTTTGCCTTGGTCATCTTCGGTTTGATCTATGTTTTCTCTGAACCCCTCTTCGGTACCAATTATGTGCAATACCGCATTGAAAACTATTTTGGCAGCTGGAGCGATATTTCAAAAACCAGTGACCACATCCAACATTCTGTGTCTGCCATCATCCGCGGTGGATGGTTTGGTACGCCACTGGGGGAAGGCTCTTCCAAATTCATTGGTCTGCCAGTGCCCTGGACCGACAGCATTTTCGCGGTTATTGTCGAAGAATTAGGTTTCTTCGGAGGCACGTTCGTCATTCTCCTTTACGGAGTGATCCTGTGGCGTGGCTTGAAAATCGCCGATGAAGCCCCCGATATGACCGGTAAACTGCTGGCTGCCGGCTTAACTTGTTGGCTGGTGTTTGAAGCCATCCTCAATATGGGCGTAATGGTCAACCTGTTTCCGGTGGCAGGCAACGCGTTACCGCTGATCAGTTATGGCGGTTCCATGATGGTGACCTCCCTGGGCGCCATTGGTTTGATATTCAATATTCACCGCATCAGTAATGAAAAGAAAATCGCCATGGAAAGGAGGTCACTCGATGCGCCTGTTGATCTGCGCCGGGGGGACGGGGGGCGGCGTGTATCCCGCTCTCAACGTTTTACGCGAACTTCCTGAAGATGACCTTGAACTCCTGTGGGTGGGCGGTGATGGCGGCATGGAGGCAGAATTGGTCAAGCGTGAAGGCATCCCCTTCGCCAGTATTCCTGCTGCTGGTGTCCACGGTGTTGGGCTCTCCCGCCTGCCAGGTAATGTTATCAGCCTGGTGAAGGGCTTCTTTAAAGCCAAACAGGTGCTCAAACGATTTCAGCCGGATGTACTGCTCTTCACTGGCGGATATGTCGCTGTGCCTATGGCATTGGCTGCCATCAGATATCCATCACTTTTGTTTGTGCCGGATATTGAACCCGGCCTGGCATTGAAATTAATCTCATTTTTCGCCAATTTGATCGCTGTTCCGAATGCGGATTCACTGCCGTATTTTCCAGCATTGATCCCCCACCGCAAGATCAATGTCACAGGCTACCCGGTGAAACCGGAATTGATGCAGATTGACCGTATCAGTGCCCGAAAAGCCCTGTCTTTACATGATCGCAAACCTGTTGTGCTTGTGTTCGGGGGCAGCAAAGGCGCGCAAACCATCAACCGCGCTTTGCTTAAACTATTGCCATCGTTGCTGCAAAAATATCAAATAGTACATATCACCGGCACAACTGGTTGGTCAGAAGTCCAGGCGCAAACGGCATCGTTGTCTCCAGAATCAACAACCGATTACCATCTCTACGCCTACCTGCACGAAGAAATGCCGGCTGCTCTGCGCGCTGCCGACCTGATCGTTTCGCGTGCAGGTGCTTCTATCCTCGGTGAATATCCAATAATTGGCACCCCCGCCATCCTTGTCCCCTATCCTTATGCCTGGCGCTACCAAAAAATAAATGCCGAATACCTGGCAAGTCGTGGGGCTGCACGCTTTCTACCTGATGAGCAATTGGCTATACAATTAGAAGCAATGATAGATCAACTCTTGAACAATCCTGAAGAATACCGGTCCATGCAGCAGGCTATGTTGTCATTACGTCAACCCGATGCTGCCGCCAAAATCGCGCAATTACTCGTCACACTCGGCGGAGAAAAGACTGGCACAACAGGAAGGGAGAATACGGTATGATATATCTTCATACAATGTTATGGGTGTTTGTTGTCCTTTTTGCCATCATTGGTGCTTTTCGCGGCTCCTCCCGTGAACTACTGGTCACCATTGCATTGTTAATAACACTATTTACCCTTGACTTGTTGGGTATGACCAGATTCTTTCGCGAAACGCTCACTACCATGGAAGGGGGCCTTCCTCTTTTCTGGGTGCGCACCATCTTGATGACCATTCTCACCATGGCTGGTTATCAAATTCCTCGCGAAAACGCCATCATGAAAGACCGCATGGTTGGGTCAATCAAACTCGATAAAATCACCGGCTTCATTGTAGGCGGCATCAACGGCTACATGATCTTCGGCAGTATCTGGTACTTCCTCCATGCAGCCAACTACCCCGGCCTTGCGCTGTTGAACCCGGCAGAAGGCCCCATTGCAGAACTGAACACACGCGCCATCAACTTCATCCAGTTCTTGCCGCCTGCCTGGCTGCAAGGCACCGTCCTTTACATCGGTGTAGGTCTGCTTGTGATCTTCATCCTGGTGATGGTGGTGTAGAAGCGAGGCCAGATGCCAGACAAGAATCACATCCACCTGATCGGCATTGGTGGAACCGGCTTATCAGCCATAGCAAAAGTGCTCCTGGAACAGGGGCACCATGTTTCTGGGTCAGATATGCACGCCTCCCCACAGACAGATAACATCGCCGCCAGCGGGGCTGTGGTCTTCATTGGTCACGATGCTGCGCACATCGCAGACGCCGATTGGATCATCCAATCCTCTGCTGTCCCCGACACCAACCCGGAGGTAATGGCTGCACGAAAAGCTGGTATCCCGGTCTATAAACGTTCACAAATGCTCCCGCGCGTAATTCAACACGAGCTTTGCCTGGCAGTGGCCGGCACCCATGGCAAAACCACCACGACCGCCATGTTGGCATGGGTCTTGACTGCCCTCGGCAGTGATCCTTCCTACATCATCGGCAGTGTTGCCAAAAATCTCGGCAGCAACGCACACGCCGGCAAAGGTGAGTATTTCGTGATCGAGGCAGATGAATATGACAATATGTTCTTGGGATTGTCACCCCATCTTGCCATCATCACCAATATGCAGCACGACCACCCCGACTGCTTCCCTACCATGCAGGATTACCGCAAGGCATTTCTGCAATTTACACATAACATCCAACCGGGCGGTTATCTGCTG
>DSBE01000249.1 GCA_011053085.1 Chloroflexota bacterium | reverse complement strand
GCAACGTTTGGATCACTTAATGGAACAATCTGAGGGGCCATTGACCGCGGTTGTTATGCTGCAAGCGGAAACCTTTTTGCAGCATCAGAGCGATCAACGCTCGCTGGCGGCAAGGATTGGACGATGGCAAACCCAACCGATCAATGCAGTGAGAGGGGCGAGAGGGTTCTCAAATAACATCTGTCTTTTTGTATTTTCTGCCTTCAGTGAGGTACAACTTGAAAGCCTCGCCAATCGTCTGCCAGTGCCAGAACTGCGTGCGATCCTTTCGGAACAGACAGAAAAAAGGGACATTTACCAGATTATGTATCCAGGCACGGATGAGATCAACCGCCTTTTTGAGTTGGTAAAAACAACTGGCAGGCGGTGGTCTGAAAATCAACAAAAAATCCTCCTGCGCGGCATTATCGCCGAGGGCGGGAATTTATCTTTGTGGACCCGCCGCTTGATGATGATTGCCAATCATGAAGACATGTCAACCAAAATGCGCGATTGGTTTACGCAATATATACCCGGGGGCAAGAGTGCGCTGCAGCAGTTGGATGATTTGGTCGGCCTTGAAAAAGTAAAAGGGCATATCAAGCAAAACGCTGCCCTGATGCAATTGATGCAGACCAACAGCAATTTCCAAAAACCGAGCCTGCATATGATGTTCGTGGGCAACCCGGGCACCGGCAAAACAACGGTTGCCAGGCTGGTGGGAGAGATCTATTTTGAGATGAACCTGTTGAAAAGAGGGCATCTTGTCCAGGCGCAGGCTTCGGACTTGATTGGCGAAGTGGTGGGTGCCACTGCCATAAAAACCAACCATCTGGTGAACCGCGCGTTGGACGGGGTTCTGTTTATTGATGAGGCTTACATGCTGACCGAAGAAGCACGCGGCGGGTTTGGACAGGAGGCACTGGATACCCTTATACTGCGAATGGAAGATGACCGTGATCGGCTGGTCGTGATTTTTGCGGGTTATCCTGACAAAATGCTGGCATTCCGTCAGTCCAATCCCGGCCTTCCACGCCGTATTCCCGAAGAAAATATCATTCGCTTTGATGACTTTTCGCCGGATGCTTTGCTTAAAATCCTGAGAAATTTTATAGAACAGGCAGGCTTTGAGATTGATGAAAAGGCACATAAAAAGCTGTATCAGATCGTAATTGAGATGCACCGCCAGAGAAACGAGCATTTCGGCAACGCCGGTGAGATGCGCAACCTGCATGAGGCTATCTTGCGGCAGTGGGCACTCAGGGCTATCGACAACGAAAGTGAGTCAACGCATGTCATTTTGCCAGAGGACATTCCTGCCAATTACCTGGGGTATATTGACCGGAAAATTCCTGAAGCCAGCAATCTTGATGATATCTTCACGGGACTGGTGGGCATGCAACCTGTGCGTGAAGCATTCCAAGGTCTCAGCGCGCGCATCGAGTATCAGCAGTTGGTGAGAGAGGTGGCAGGCAGTGATATAACTGCCATCGTACGGCCGCAGCATATGGCATTTCTGGGCAACCCCGGCACCGGCAAGACCACTGTTGCCCGCAGGATGGGGGAATATTTCGCCAGTACAGGATTGCTGCGCAAAGGCCATTGCGTGGAGGTCAGCCGGGTGAACCTGGTGGGGGAGCATGTGGGTGAAACGGCGATCAAGACCATGCAGGTGGTTCGCAAAGCGTTGGATGGGGTGCTTTTCATTGATGAAGCCTATGCCCTTTCTGAACAAGGGGGGCATGATTTTGGCCGTGAAGTGATCGATACTTTGATCAAAGTACTGGAAGACTATCAGGATCGGCTGGTGGTGATCTTTGCCGGCTATTCAGCAGAAATGCAGACATTCCTGCACACCAACCCCGGGCTGGCATCACGGGTGCCGCTGATTATCGACTTCCCTGACTTTTCTCTGGAAGAATTAGCGACCATCCTTAAGGCCATGGCGGAGGAAGAAGGATACATTTTCCCTGATGAGGTGAAGGTGAAGGCACTGTTGGCGTTGTCAAAACGCAAGCAGGACATGACTCGCAGTTTCGGCAACGGCAGAACCGTGCGCAGCTTGTTTGAAGGCATGCGCGTAAACCTTTCCAGGCGTTTGCTAAACATGGATCGTGAGATGCTACAGCAAAACCCGCACCTGCTCTATCAATTCGAAGTCAGTGATCTGAAATCCCGCTCCTGATGTCTACTTATCTTTGGGTTTGGACGGGTCGCCAGGATTCATCCAGGGCGGCGGAAAAGTGCCGTCAGAACGGCCGTCTCGCAGGTAATGACGCAGGATTTCAGCGATGCGAGAGGTGATCATCATCTGCTGGCGTTTCTCGATCTTACCACGAACCTCTTCTGGCGTCCCTTTGGCTTCTTCTTCCAGGTGCGATTGCCAGGTGTTGAGCGACTCAATGATCGCATTCGCCACATCGGCTTCGCCTTTTATGCGGCCAATCTCCTGATAAGCCGCTACCCGTGACTCACCTTCTTTGCGCAGCACATCATAATGACGGCGCAAGCGCCATTCCCACAGCTTTTTGCGGGTTTGTTTGATCGATTCGCGATTGATCTCGATATTGCCGACATCGATCCACAGTAATTCGACGCCGAATTCTTTGAGAATGGGTGCGGCTTCCTTGAGTACCTGCTGGCGGAATTGCTCACGCACCCAGCCATTTGGATTGTTGGGTTGCGGTTTGGAAGGCGGTTGGGCGATGCGCTGCGGTGCTGTGAAAAAGTCAAGCGGGCGGATGTTGATGAAATGGCGCACTTTTCTCTGGATGAATTTTTCTACGGCAATCGGATAATCCAGTTTGCGCGCTGCGGTTTGCAGCGAATCTACATCTACGTTGTCATAGGGGTTAAAGCCACGTTCCAGTACCCTTTGCGTAGCGCTTTCTTTCTCTTGCAGATAGGTGCGCAGTAGACGAAAAGCCTCAGCGGGCAGACGGCTGCGGTACTCATTTAAATTATCACGATTGACATCTTCCATGATGGCTGTCAATGCCTGGCGTTCTTTATCATCGTTAACCGATTGCAGCAGTATTTCCTTTACCCTTTCCATATCTTTGGGATAGGTGTTGAATTTGACTCGATAGCGAAAACGAATGTTCTTCAACGTGATCTGAATGCCGTCACGGGTGTAGGTTTCCAGTGAATCTTTTTCGCAATAATGATCTTCCAGGCTGATGATGTTGCGGATACGCTCGAAAGGCCGCAGGTAATAGGTGGTATTGGTGACCACATTGGTTTGCATGCGGTTGGTTTGGAAAGCCACCACATTGCCGGGATGCACCACCACCCGGGCTGGACCGCCGATCACATCTACGGATGAGAAGACCTCCGGATTCTTCAATAAGCGGCCATTTTCGATCACTTCTGTTGGATAGAGCGGCACGATTAGCGATATCAAGAAACGCAGTAAACTGGAGGTGTCTAACCCGAAAACCGCCGTGAAGATAAAGGCAACAGCATTTGGCCGGATGAGGACATGGTACATATCCATCAGGAAGGTGGAGGCGGTGTGGATCACAAACAGGCAGCCAAGGGCGATCGGTACCATAAAGCGGAAGAATGCAAAAGATGCAATGGCCCCCTTGTATGTAGAGGCTTTTTGTGCATCCCAGATTCGTACCGTGCGATCACGATTCGCGGTGGCAATGTAATGGTGATCGTTATCGATGGCAGCAGCATTGATGCGGCCGGTAAAAGCCCGCAATTGAATGATACGCCAGGCATCGCGTGCCACATTCAGGTTGATCACCTGGGCAGTATGGTCAATGCTGGTGGTGATCAGCAGATGGTGGGGGGTGTCGGGTGATGCATCATTGTGCTTGATACTGGTTATCAAAGCTGTAGGGGCACGGGTCATGCCCTTCAATTGATAGAATCTACCGCGAGCACCGCCAGACTGGAACGTGAATCCGTCTTCTAAATCCCATAACACCAGCATTCCTTTGGCATCGATCGAGGCGAGCCAGTAAGCCCCGGGCGATGTATTGTCTCGGGTGATGGACAGAAAGATTGGTGCGGTTTCATGAACATCGGGAAAGCGAATTGATCTTTTGGTGTTGAGGTCATAGGCGAAAATGGTGCCATCAGGGCCGGCAGCGAACAAATTCCGCTCAACAGAAGGTGTTTCACTTTGATAAGAAAGGTCAAAAGCCAGGTCGTAGGCGCGTGACTCCCGTTCCTGCAGCAGATAGCGTGAATTGATAAATTGGTATGCATCGCCTGCCAGGGTCATATCATAGAGGGATATCGTCCCGCCCAGGTCACTGACAGCAAAGTAACGGTTTGAGGGGCTGAATTCGATATCTGTGATGCTGCTTCTGTGAATATCTATACTGATGGCTTGTTCGGCCATACGGTTCTCGTCTGGCAGCAGGGCAAGGTCCCATACATAGACTTTGCCAAATTGATCACCGCTTGCCAGCCAGCGCCCATCAGCGCTGAGGCGCAGGTGGGTGATGGCACCGGTGTGTTTTTTCAGTGAATAGAAGTCAAGGAATGGGTTGGCTGATTCAATACTTTGTTGATGGCGGTCAAACTGGGTCAGGGCGTCCTGTCCTTGGAGCAGCCCACTGAGCTGCCAGATACGGATTTCCAGGTCGGTGCCAGCGCTGATCAGGTACTTGCCATCCTGCGTGAACAGGACTTGCTGAGCGAAACCAGTTTCAAGCGGCAAATAGATAGGTTTGCGATCATCGCGGCTTTTATTTTCATCAAAGTTCAGAAAATCCCACAGGTAGATTCTGCCGTCTTTCGAAGCGCCAGCAAGCCATTCACCATTGGGATTAAAAGTGACGTCAACGACTTCTTTTTGGGGGCCATGCAGGGCGATATTCTGGCGGAAATTAAATTCTGTCTGGGGGATCATCTGCGATGCCAGCCAGGCAAGGAACAAAACACCACCTACGAATACGGCGCGTGCCAGATAAGCGGAAAGATACAGAAAAAGGCCGCGGTGGCGGTTGATCCAGCCGGTCAGTCTCATTCTTTGTCCCCCTTGACGCGCAGCCATTGTTTCAGGCTGCCTATCAGGCCATAAGCATCACGCATCAGGATATTCTTGCCATCGCTGCGGTTGAGCATGGATTGCAGGGCAGAGAGTAACTGCAGCAGTACCACTTCTTCAGGATAGTCGCTTTCCAGAATGGTCAGTAGATGCTGGCTGGCCATGTACTGGGCTTGCAACTGTGCCTGGTTCATGATCTCGATGCCGTCCAGTTCTACCTCGGCGCGTTCAAAGTCTGTGTCGCGTTGCCAGGCAGCTGAGTAAGCTTGTTCGAGGGTGTCACTGACCTCCGGCAGGCGCGGCCTGATATTGTCTATTTCACAGGCCAGCACCCGAATGCCGCAGGCACGCAGATATTTGCGTTTGTCATCGTTGTCAACGAATGAGGGGCCTGCCGGCAGCTCTTCGTAATCGAGATTTTCATAGACTGGTGGGGCTTGTTCGCCACTCACCGCCACAGGTGCATTCTCAATGTCACGGACATGATAGCCTCTGGGCATATGATCGTTGGCGTCTAACAGGATGCCTTTGTTCGATTTTGACCAAAGCAGGCGGTAAGCCAGCACCCCATCATTGCGGATCTGGGCACGGGTTTGGTTGATGATGTCATCCAGCGGGTAGCTATCTCCACTGGTGGCATGTACGTCACCGAATAGTTCATCGTAGGTGTAATTGAGCAGGATGCCGGCAAAGACATCTTTGGCGTGCTGGGTGAGGATCTGCTGCCAGTCCAGCCGTTCGCCCCTGTTGTTGATAGCGGTGGCATGCATGGCGCGAACCACACGAGAAGGGTTGTATTCGAAATCGTACTGATTGGGATTTTTTCGATAACTGCGATCGGCGTCAAAACGGAACAATCGCCTGCGGTTGGCGTAGATGTAAGCACGGTCCTGCAG
>DSBE01000071.1 GCA_011053085.1 Chloroflexota bacterium | reverse complement strand
GATCACATCCTTGCTTATGGCAGCCTGTGTGCAGCAAGTGGAACCCACCGAGGAACCCGTCGTTGAACAACCCACTGACGTTCCCGTGGTGGAAGAAGTTGAAGAAGAACCGACCGACGTGCCTGTGGTGGAAGAAGTAGAAGAAGTCGAAGAAGAAGTCATTGTCGAAGAAGAGGAAGAAGTGGTTGAACTCGGCCCCGTCCTCAAGATCGGCCAATTGGCAATGCTTTCCGGCGTGATGGCTCTCTATGGCGAACAGCAGGTGCGCGGCTTTGAATTAGGCCTGGAATATATGTCCGGCGGCAACATGGACGACCAGGGCCGCTACATCATCGCCAACCGCCCCGTCGAAGTGATCACCAAAGACACCGAAGGCAATCCTGAAAAAGGTGTTGCCCTGGCGCTCGAACTGATCGAAAAAGACGGCATCGAACTGCTGCAGGGCCCTGTGTCCTCCTCAGTGGCGGCTGCGCTGACCACGGTCGCGTTGGAAAACGAGATCATCCTCATGGTTGATCCGGCTGCCTCCGCTTTCACCACCGGCGCCTATTTCAACCCCTATGTGTTCCGCACCTCACGCACCAACTTTGATGACACCCTCGTCATCGCCAAATATCTGGTGGAAAATGTGGGACCGAACTTCGCACATATCGGTATTGACAATGCTTTCGGCCAGGGTTCTGGCATCGCGCTGAAGTATTCGGTGGAACAGTTCGGCGGCGAATTGATCGCTGATATCTATGCCCCCTTTGATACCACCGACTTCACCCCCTACATTCAGCAAGCCATGGACAGCGGCGCTGAAAACCTGTTCCTGACCTGGGCAGGTGTAGGTTATGTGACCCTGTTTGAGCAGCTTTCTGACCTGGGCGCGTTGGATGAAATGACCGTTGGCACCGGCTATGGCGATAACGCCAGCTTTGCCGCCGTCTATGGCGCTGCCCTCGGGCAGGTTGGCCTGAACGTGTACCACTACTCTGCTGCTGATACCGAAATCAATGACTGGCTGGTAGAACGCCACCTCGAAAAATACAACGAATATCCTGACCTGTTCACCGCTGGTGGTATGGCTTCCGCCATTGCCCTGGCGACCGCACTGGAAGCGACCGGTGGCGACACCTCCGGCGACGCCATGATCCCGGCATTGGAAGGTCTGAAATTCGAAGGCCCCAAGGGCACTTATTACATCCGCCCCGAAGACCATGTCTGCGAACAGCCCATGAACATTCTGCGTCTGGTGAACCTCAATCCTGACGCCGATGGCGATGGCATCAATGAATATGCCTTCTTCGAGACCGTCTATGTGAGTGCTTACGATGAACTGGGTGTGCCCTGCACGCTGGTTGGCGATTATGCTGCCCGCTGCGGTGACCTCCCCATCATTCCATAAAAAGTTTACGCATTTTCTTTATGTCATTGGGAGGGATGAAATTTCATCCCTCCCAATGTACCCCAAAATGGTGCTTGCCTGGTTAATGATTTATCAGTTTTTGTCACATCGTTTTTTGCTAAAATGGTAAGATGCCGATGATGGAACGCCCAAAAATGAATCAGAGTCACACAACTTAGCCATTATTTTATTGATCCTATCTAAAAGAAAAGGTTCACTATGAGTAACGAAACCATCTTAGAAGCACAACATTTACGCAAAGCATTCGGCGGACTGGTGGCGGTCGATGATGTCAGTGTGAAGATCGCACAATATAGCATGCACGCCATCATCGGGCCGAACGGAGCGGGTAAAACCACCTTCTTTAACCTCTTGAGTGGTACCATGCCGCCCACCGAGGGTAAGGTTTTCTACAAAGGTCATGATATCACTCACCTGGCGCCCCAACGACGTGCTCATCTGGGCATCGGACGCTCATTTCAGATCACCAACATCTTTGCCAACCTGACGGTACTGGAGAACATCCGTTTGTCTGCTCAGGCCATGGGCAAGGATAACTTCCGTCTTTTGAAACTGGCCGATGACTTTCCTTCTTATGTTGAGAAAGCAGCGGCTGTGATCGAAGAAGTGGGCCTGAGTGGCCGTGAGTATGTACTGGCACGCAACCTGGCGCATGGTGAGAAACGCAAGTTAGAGCTAGGCATTATGCTGGCAAGCGACCCCGAGTTGCTCTTGTTCGACGAACCGACCGCGGGCATGTCCTCAGAACAGGTACCTGAACTGATTGATATCATCAAACACGTGGTCAAGGACAACCAGCGTACCGCCATTCTGGTTGAACACCGCATGGACATGGTCATGTCCATTTCGGATGTGATCACTGTCATGAGCCAGGGAAAATTACTGGCGGAAGGCACGCCGCAGGAAATCGCGGGCAACCCACTGGTTCAAAAAGCTTACCTCGGCGATCTTTATGGAGAACTGGCATGAACGAAAATACCAAATCCGAAAACCTGCTCCACGTAGATGATATTCACACCTACATCGGACAATTCCACATTTTGCAGGGCGTGACAGTAGAAGTGCCCAAAAATTCCATCACGGTTTTGTTGGGACGCAACGGCGCAGGTAAGACCACCACGCTCAAATCCATCCTGGGGCTGACCCCGCCCTCTCAGGGCAAAATCATTTTCAAAGACATGGAGATTCACGGCAAACGCGCCTTTAATATCGTCAATCTCGGCATTGGCTATGTGCCCGAACACCGCGCCATTTTCCGAAAACTATCTGTTATGGAAAACCTGAAATTAGCGGAACGCAAACGCGGTGATCTGGATAAACACGCCGACTTTATCTTTGAATTATTCCCCGACCTGGAACGATTATACAAATTGCCTGGCAATCACCTTTCGGGTGGGCAGCAGCAAATGCTGGCAGTAGCACGGGCGCTCGTTCCAGATAATGACCTTTTGCTGATCGATGAACCCTCGGAAGGACTGGCCCCCATCTTGATTCAACAAATGATGGAAGCCATTCGCAAACTGAGCCAGACCACCACCGTGCTGTTGGTAGAACAAAACTTCATCATGGCAAGTCAGTTGGCAAAGAACTTTTATATCATCGATGATGGTAAAACGGTTACCACTGGCAAAATGAGCGAACTCATCCACAATGAAGAACTCATCCATGAATACCTTGGGGCAAGTGTGCGTACAGTGAAACAAGGAGACGAGGCATGAACCACGAAAAGCGCAAACAATTCATCACCATCGTAATCTTCGTCGCAATTTTGGCGATTTTGATCGCTGTCGTATGGCGTACCTCAGGCACCACCACCTTTGTGCGCACCGCCCTGTCAGGACTGACCCTGGGCTCATTGTTTTTCATGGTCTCAGCTGGTTTAACCCTAATCTTCGGCCTGATGCATGTGCTAAACTTCGCACATGGCTCCATGTTCATGCTGGGTGCTTATATCGGTTGGCAATTTTACACAAACCCAACCTTCGTTTTTGGTATAGCACCGTTGATAATCGCCTTCGCTACCGGGTTGCAATTTCTGACCGTGATCAAGCCGCGATTGACGCAGCTCAATCTCTCTGAGAGCCTGCAGAACCTGCTCCCGCGCCTTGCCTGGGTGCTGGTGATCATCCTGGTTGTTCTGGCGATTCTAAATTTCGACATTCTCGGCCTTGCAAACACCGCCATGGTTGCTGTAACAACGGTTACGGAATCTAATCCGCTGGCAGAACTCAGTCCGCAGGAACCTTTGGCAAGATTCTGGCTGCGTCCGTTCTTCTTGCTGTTGGGTGGTTTCCTGGCTGCCGTTGCAGTTTCAAAACCCGGAAATAAAAAGGAATATGTAGCTGCTGAACACACCACCCGCAACTGGTTGCTGATCGGCGGGTTGATTGTAGCAACCATCCTGCTTACCGTTTTCCGCGAAGCCTGGTCAGAAGCCATCCTATTAATGAACGGCAACCTGCGTTTTGTGCTGGCATTGTTCGTTGCAACCGGTTTCGGTTTGTTATGCGGTATGTTCATTGAGGTATTGCTCATCCGCCCCTTATACACCCGCAGCTTTTTCATCGTGTTGATGACCCTGGGCATCAGTTTTGTCATCAAAGAAACCATCCAATTCTTGTGGACGCCGCTTGCCTATAAAATGGTTCGCCCGCCATTGTTTGCCGCCCCTGGCAAAGCTGAAACTGTAGCAGACTGGCTGCTTAACAGCAACGCCACCCTGAATATTTTCGGAGTGACCTTCCCCACCTACCGTCTGTTCATCATCCTGTTGGGATTCTTGATGTTCATCTTCATCACCCTGCTGATGACCAAAACACGCCTGGGCATGGTCATCCGGGCTGGCGTGCAGGATCCTGAAATGGTCGAAGCCCTCGGTATCAATGTGCGCAGCGTGTTCACCTTCGTTTTCGCCCTCGGCATAGCCATGGCTGCCCTGGGAGGCATCGGCGCAGCACCCTTCATCCCTGTGCAACCATTGATGGGAGACCAATACCAGATGCAAGGCTTTATCACCGTAGTCATTGGCGGCATGGGCAGTTACGTTGGCGCATTCATTGGCGCGCTCACACTGGGCCTGGCGCGTGCTTTCGGTGATTACTACGCCCTGAAATGGTCACTCTCCACCGCTGTCGCAGAAGCCTCAACCGTTATCATCATGGTGATCGTCCTGTTAGTCAAACCCTCCGGCCTGTTTGGAAAGAAGGAGTAACCCCATGGCAAAATCCATCGAAACCAAAACACCCCTAATATCCATCATCAAGAAAGAACGTGCTTTCTTGGGATTCGCCGTGATCATGCTGGCTTTCCCCTTCGTTATGAATCTGATTACAGGCACAGGCTTGAACTCTGGCGTGACCAAGTTCTGGCAGGGACAGCTGATTGCCTTTTTCATCATGGCAGTGCTGGCCATGAGTTATGACCTGCTCATCGGCTATAGCGGTATCCTCTCGTTCGGCCATGCCGCGTTCTTCGGCGGCGGCGCTTATACTACCGCGCTGCTGATCACCCACTGGGGGCCGGTTTTTGCCTCGCAATATCGGGTCACCCTCCCCAATGGAGCTGATATCACCAGCGGGATCATTCTGGCCGTTGCTCTGGTGGCAGCTGCCATTGTTTCCCTGCTGATCGGCCTGTTATTCAGCGCCACCTCTATTCGCCTGAAGGGGTCATACTTCGCCATGCTCACCCTGGCCCTGGCAGAAGCCATTCACATCCTCGCCAAAGCCACCGACTTTGTCAAATGGACCGGCGCGGACGAAGGCCTGCACGGTGTACCGGTGCCTGACTGGATCAACCCCACCCAATTCCGGCCGCGTTTCTACTTCATCGCCCTGGCATTTCTGCTGGTCAGTTATTTCCTCATTCGCCGCTTCACCAACTCACCCACCGGCCGTGTCATCGTGGCCACCCGTGAAAATGAGGACCGTATGCGTATGATCGGCTACAACCCCGCTGTTTACCGCACCATCACATTCATGGTTTCCGCTCTCTTTGCCGGGATGGCTGGCGCTATGTATTCCCTGTGGACTACCAGCGCCACTCACACCATGACCTCCGCCGTAACCACCATCAATGTACTCATCATGGTCATTCTGGGCGGCATGGGCACCTTGGTTGGGCCGATTATCGGGGCCGGGTTAATGCAGGCTTTCAGCCACTTCCTGTATGATATTTTTGGTGCACGCTGGCCGCTTTTCTTCGGGATTATCTTTATCCTGATCGTACTATTCTTCCCCTATGGTATCGCCGGCACCTGGCAGTTGAGAAAATTCAACATCAAACAGACTATTGAGAAATTCCTTCAGTACATCAAGCCCAAAAAGTCATAATGTATTTCAGACGACCCAAAACCACCCCACTCTTTCTGAGGGGTGGTTTTTTTGTTCCCTGATCCATAAAGCTTCTCACCTGCCTGGCAAGTTGGTGACAGCAATTGTTTGTAACATTGCCCCATATCCCTTAAAATAGTGTAATAAAATATTACCCTCCCT
>DSBE01000183.1 GCA_011053085.1 Chloroflexota bacterium | reverse complement strand
GTATTGATGCAAAACGCCGCTGCTGCTGCCCGTAAGGTAATGTTCGAACAGATTACTAGTTTACCCACGTCTCATGTGTTGGTTATTTGTGGGCCGGGTAACAATGGTGAAGATGGCCTTGTCCTGGCGCGACAGTTGGCAGTCGACAAGATAGCTGTTGAAGTTCTACTTTTGCCTGATTCATTATCAGGCAGTGCGCGGCAAAAATGTAAGACTCTGCGCAAAATGGGGATCAAGGTTCACGAATGGAATGAAGCATTTGACCTGGCAGCATGTGTGCAATCGCATGACATCATCGTTGATGCAATTTTTGGCATCGGCCTCACCCGCCCTGCCCGGGGTCAATATGAGCAGGCAATCCGGGCAATCAACCAATCCGATGCATTGATTGTCAGCCTTGACATTCCCTCTGGCATTACTTCCGATACAGGAGAGACTCTGGGGGAAGCTGTTTATTGTGATATTTGTGTAATATTGGGCATTTTAAAGGCTGGCAATCTTATAAATTATGGCTATGCGCATATTAAATCATGTTTTTTGTCAAGCCTCTCTGCCCCCTATCAACAATACACGACCGAACAGGCTTCCGTTGATGTATTCATCAACTCACCGGTGTTATTACCCGAACGTGCCAAAACCGGTCACAAAACCACCTTCGGTCAATGCCTCACCATTGCTGGCAGCTCTAATTATTATGGTGCCCCCTACTTCTCCTGCTCGTCTTTCCTGAAGACGGGTGGAGGTTATGTACGCTTAATCACACCCCAATCGGTTGCAAAGTCAGTTGCTTCACTGCTGCCTGAGTGCGTTTTTTTACCGGTGGATGATCATGACAATTTGCAACAATATTTGGGGCAGATCGATACCCAATGCCCGAACCAAGATTTCATCATCTTCGGGCCGGGTATTTCTCTGGCGAAGCAGAACCTTCAGATTTTGGAGCATCTACTAACTGCCCAGAAATGGCGCCAGGTACCTCTACTCATCGATGGAGATGGCCTCAGTATTTTGGCAATAAACCATCAATTGCTTTCTGTCCGGTTACCATATACCACCATCCTTACTCCCCATCCTGGCGAAATGTCCCGCCTGACAGGCCTCTCCATTGATCAAATCGAGGCTGATCTGATCAATATCGCTCGCCGTTACGCTGCACAGTGGAAGGTAATTCTTGTTTTGAAGGGCCCCCGCACAATCATTGCCACAGAAAACGCCGCTTTTGTCAACACAAGCGGAACCGATGCACTGGCAACACCTGGCTCTGGTGATATATTGGACGGCATGATTGCAGCCCTGGCCTGTACCGGTATCGAATTGGTAGAGGCGGTTCGTGCGGCCGTATTCATGCATGGCCTCATTGGTAATCACCTGTCCGCACACGATACTCCTAGCGGATTCACTGCCAGTGATATCTTATCCGCCATACCTGCGGCAGCGGGCCTATACAAACAAAAATGCCAGGAATATATCTCTCATAACAGTGCAGATTCCATTCCTGGCATTACGCTTGTTTAATGTTTTTTATTTCTTTGGTAGCATCGCTGCCAGTGTTAAAAACTCCACCCATTCTTCCTGGAAGAAATGGATCGTTACATTGTTCAACTGCAACTGATAGGTAACTTCTCCGTCAGGCTCTGTCACCTTCCAGGCGCTGTAATTAAACCCACCTGTTTCTGCCAGCACTTCGCTGACGGGTTCTAACGCATCTTGTTCGCTCATAGCAAATCCTTATCTTCAGTGGTTAGTAAGTAACTGGGCATCCGGGCAAAAAGGTCAGAATTTCACACCACAAATTTTGAGAGTCAATGTACCATATCAACCCACCACACAAACAAATAATAAATAGCAAAATCACCAAAATAAGAATCCAAATTGGGAATTTTTTCTTTGGTTTTGCCGGGCTGGCCGGAAAAGCGGTGGCCGGGGGGACGTCCTGCGCAGGCATCTTATGGGGTTGGCTCTGCTGTGGTACCTGAGCAAATTCTGAGGGAATTTCAGGGATAGGCGCTGCATAATCCTCTTCTTCGGGTATTAGGCGTTGAGAATCATCCCCAACAATAGTTGCGTCCCCGTATTCATCCATTTTATCAACCGCGATCGTATTTGCCTCGTAAGACATCGGTTTATCATCGATAAACTCATATCCTATATTCTGACCCATGGCAACATAATCGTGGTTGGTCAACTCTTTGGGCCCGCGGATCTTCTGTCCATTGACGATTGTGCCATTGGTAGAACCCAAGTCCTCGATCATAAAATTGTCACCATGTTTATACAACCTGGCATGCCTTCGCGAAATTTCCGCATCATTGACAACGATGTCGTTGCCCAGATCTCGCCCAACGAATATTTCTGCCTGATCCAATGTGTATGAGGTGCCAGTACCGGGTCCCTTTTTCACTACCAGTTTACTTGCCATGTTCGCTTCTCCTTTTGCGAATGAAACCAAAGCGGTATTCCTACCTACTATTATAAACAATTTCTCTTAGATACCAATTGTTTTCTGTGCTTCATTTTTCTAGAGTATGGAGCAGACTCACCAGAAACTGACCACACTTTAAGTATTTTTGCATCTTCACTCTATGGTATGATACAAACGGTCTTTGAATGGAGAAACAAATAAACAAAATGGGAATGCAATTTGTCGCGGTACTAAACCATGAAAGCCCGGCCCTCTATCAACGCTGGCTGCGAGATAATTTACCCACCAATCTGATCACACTTGTCAGCCCCAAACACGAAAGAACAATTCAAGAAATCCATTCAGGCACAAACCTGACAATTACTACCATCGTTGTCCCCACACGTCCTACAGATCCTCGCATCGAAGAAATAAAGGCAGAACTTGGGATACCCCCCGATACAACGATTACGCTGCCGGCATTCTTCAAAGAAGACCCGGCAAAATTTATAGAGCGAGGTACATTCCCGAAAATTCAAGATGATTATAATGGGTTTCGCTTGTTGTGGCATTTTGGCTTTCGCCATTTCGAAACCTACAATTTCCAGGGAACACGTGCCTATCACGTCCCCCACCTGCTGGATGAATTCGTTGACATTCATAAAAACCAGCGCGCTTTTATTGTTGGCAATGGGCCCAGCCTCAACCAGATCGATATGTCAAAATTGGCCAGCGAAATCACTTATGGCTCAAACCGAAGTTACCTTGGCTATGACAAATGGCAGTATCATTTCACCTATTGGGGTATCGTAGATCGCCTGCAGATTGAGCATTACCAGTTCGAGTATGAAGACAATGTCCCGGTTGAAATTGTTAAGTTCTTTCCGTTCCAATACCTTCCCCTATTCAATTTCGACAACGCCTGTCCTGTTCCCCATAAATTTGGCACCAAACCGGGACAACCGCAATTCAGCCTGTCGCCCGATATGTTGTATCTCGGATGGAGTGTATCGTTCTTCTTGATCCAAATTGCGGCAATCATGGGTTGCAATCCCATTATTTTAGTAGGCATGGATCACAATTACTCGCTGGATCAACGCAAAATGGGCATGATAGACGGCAACCGTTGGTATGACCGCAACACATTCACGCGGAAGCTTATCAATCGAATGCAACGGCTCAACCAAAAACCCAACAAACCACATACTCCCCAGATGTGGAAAGCATCCGATGCCAGCGGAGCCACACATTTTGATGAACGATATACCCAGGGCGAAGATAAGCTATTTGTTCCTCCACGGCCTGTCTATGCCGAACAAGCCTACGCCCATGCCAGAAAAGTTACAGAAACACACGGTATCCAGATCTTGAATGCCACGCCAGGGTCAAAGTTAACCGAATTCGAACCTGTAGATTTTAACAGTTTGTTTTAAGCGAGTAATACATGGAAACCAAATGGCTGGCAATTTCTAATGGCAATGATGGGCAAATTCGTTTTCTACTACGCATGTATCAGACCCTGTTTTCACCGAAGTATGGCGCTTTCATGGGTGATTTCCTTTTTCTATCTGATAATCTTTCGCCATTTTCTGAAAAACTGCTCAAGAGAAACACAATACCCTATGCACTGCTGGAATCCGATATTGTGGAAAACTGGCAGGCCAGGTTTTCTTCTGATAAGCATGCATTAGGAAAAGTGGGAAAGCCACTATTTTTACAGTACATTATTGACAATTATGGTGATGATTATTCTCATCTGCTGTACATAGATCCTGATATTCTTATCCAGAAGTCAATAACGGACCTCCTCTCGAAAGTATCCGAACCGGGTATATATTACAGTGCACAGTCTCACCCTACTCTCCAAACGCGGTGGCCTAAGATGCAGCTTGAACGAGCCATTGCCCATGGAGATCTTGAGGAAAGTCAATTGTACATTTTTCCGCCGGAAATCAACACCGGATTCCTGTTTGGTGATATTAACTCACTCACCCCCTTTATCAACGATTTGATCTCTTTCATGACAAAACCGCCATTTGACCGCTACATGAATTCTGACCCGGGGTCAGAGATAAAAAATGCCTGGCACGATCAAGATTACTTCCGCTGCTTCATGCGGGCAAATGAAAATTACCGCAGAATCCATATTGTCGAACCGGCCTCAATTGTCCATTTATGCAATAATGTATATCGTCAATATCAGACTGCTGACCAGGGTCATATACTGCGCAGCATAGATAATGGATACATTCCGCCAATTGTCCATTATGCAGGCGGAGCGTGGGTGAATTTTCTCAAGATATCTATTTTCTATTTTGGGCCTTTGACCGGATTTTCTCCATGGCTCATCAATCAAATACGCTTCTTCACCAAAAGGTTCACAATTTCTGTCAAGCAGACCCACAAGGCTTGCCGGCGAAAAGCTATCAAAATCCATAGGGCCTTTTTTTCATTTATCCGCAAAGCATATACGAAACAAAAGGGGCATTACCTGCGAAACAAGCAGCGAGTATATAATATACTCAGAAGAATAAAAAGAAAAATCTGGAATCGCTAAGGCTTTGACATGATCATTTTTCAAGCGGGTGTGCCGCGCAGTGGAAACTTATGGGTTTATCGCACCATCCAGCACATGCTTATGGATGCCAATGTTCCCATCAAAAGTTATGTGAGTGAATACCGAGAATTTATTGCCGCACACAATGTTCATGATTTGAGCCAGACCTTCACCCACGATGTCATTAACATCAAACCTGAAGGGTTGTTTTGGGAGCCATCCCACCTTTCCAGCTTGCATATTCACGACATCGACGCTTACCTGCAAGCCTGCACGCATATTTGGTCACATTCTCAGTTTATTGATGAGTTTTTTGATGTCTACACGAAATTTACTAACATTGTTTACATCCTTCGAGACCCACGTGATGTGCTGATCTCCAACGCCCGTTACCTTTACACAGAGAAGATGCAAACCTATCGCCCCAATCAACATGCGCACAACCCACAGGAATTTTTGGAACAGCGCCATTTTGCTGTCGTTCACAATT
The DNA here is from genome assembly GCA_011053085.1 of Chloroflexota bacterium. Classification (GTDB taxonomy): domain Bacteria; phylum Chloroflexota; class Anaerolineae; order Anaerolineales; family Anaerolineaceae; genus SpSt-1165. The sequence continues at coordinate 478 of DSBE01000183.1, read as the reverse complement.
GGGTGCGCCATGTTGGTGGTTATCTTAAGCAGTATGACCGCTTGAATATGCATTTCATTTTTTATGAAAACATGCTCGCAGATTTCGACACAGAATTAACAGCCCTGCAAGATTTCTTGGGGTTCGATTTTTCAAGCCATGACAGGAAAATAATCAAAGATGCCGTCAGTTTTTCTACCATGCATGCAGAAAAACCTGACCACGTCAATAAAGGCCAGGCCGGACAATGGCTGAATGTTTTGAACGACGACCAGATCAATGCAATTAACCGCGTAGCAGGCCCGATGTTGGCTTTGTTGGGTTATTCATTAACAGGAACCCAATCCCAATTGCCAAAACTTATCCGGGGTGGTTTTTCTCTGGCCGACATTGAATATATATTGACCCAGGCAGAGCAAGAGAGGCTGTGTCTGAATCGTCAAGCGGTAAAGAATAAATGAAACTGAATGAAGTAGGAAAAAAGGAAATCAACATGAAT
>DSBE01000353.1 GCA_011053085.1 Chloroflexota bacterium | reverse complement strand
CGCGGTGACCATTTTGATGTGCGTGGCGAAGCCGATAATGGCGAGATCATCCGCCTTGCCATCACACAGACTGTGCAGGCGGGAGAAAAGGTCACCATTCATTTCCCCCCCGCCACGGTGCGTTTGCTGAAAGAGTAAATTAGCCCCCTAAAAACTCCCCCACCATCTTCAACGCCTGCAGGGCGGATGCTTCTTTGTTCCCGCTGCGGTCATACGGCCAGCAGTGGGCTTCCACGCGAGTGCCGTGCAGGGTGCTGATGCCGAGGTAAACCAGCCCGACCGGTTTTTCGGGTGTGCCACCGCCCGGCCCGGCGATGCCGGTGGTGGAAAGCGCGATCAGGCGCTCAGGGTCGAACTGCGCGGACAGGCGCGCGCGCAGTCCCTGCGCCATCTCCGCCGCCACCGCTGCGCTGACCGCGCCATATTGCAGGATAGTCTCTGCCTGCACGCCCAGCAGCGTTTCTTTGACCTGGTTGGCATAGGCGGCCACCCCACCGGCAAAACAGGCAGAGGAGCCGGGGATGTCTGTCATCCAGTGCGCGATCAGCCCGCCGGTGCAGGATTCAGCCGTGCACAGCCACCACCCGCCAGCGATCAACTGCTGCTGCAATTCGGTCAGAAAGCGGGTGCGTTCTACGTTGTCCATGGCTCAGGGGATGGTGTATTCGGCGCGCAGGTTGCCAAGCGGGTCGTACACACGCGCGGTCTCGCCGATCTGCCATACGGCGCCTTCAGCGCCCCAAAACAAGGAAAGCGCGCCGGATTCGCCCACGCGCGAGTTCAGATACAGGGTGGCATCGGGTTTCAGGGTCAAATTGGCAGGAAAGTCAAAGCGGTTGCCCTGGTCATCTTCCAGCCACCAGCCGTGCAGTGACAGGTCGCCGCTGCCGACACGCTCCAGCACCACCTGTTCCTCTTGATAATAGCCGGCGCCGAAGATGTTGTCGATGCGCAGCACCTCTTCTTCCAGCGGCGGGATGGCAGCCACGAAGGGTTCTACGGTGCCCTCACTGGCGGCCTCATCGGATGGCGCGAGGGTGGGCATGACGCATGGGGTCTGGTTTTGCTGGATGCGCTGTTCCCAAAACAGCAGCACCGCCAGCATGGTGGCGGCCGACACCAAAATGTTGACGAAGATGTAAGCGACCAACTGGGTCAGGCCAGGGGTGGAACGCCGCCGCGATCGAGAGGATCGCCGCGAGGGCCGCTCTGCGGGCTCGTCAACGGGGGTGGGTTCGTTTTCGCTCACCGGTATTCCTCAGTGCCGAGGATATGTAAGATTTCGCCCAGGTAGAAGCGGTGGTAATCGTTATTCTCGTAACTGCTTTCGATGGTTGGGTCGAGGAAATTGGTAGGATCCATATCCTGCCAGTAGATCTTTCTGCACTCGATACTCAGTTTGGCTTGCGCGAAGGTAGGCGCCGCCACCACTTTGGCGGCTTGTGGGGTCAGGCCTGATTCAGCGATCTTGTCGCCGTCGCGCCCCGACCTGGTGCCCAGCAACCCCAACGCCTTCTTGTATTGGCTGTCATAAGCGGTCAGGGTGAAGGTGGGATAGTCATTGGTGAAGCCATAGGTGTGACGGGTGGGACGCACCACCACCTGTGCCACCGGTTTGCCCCACATGATGCCCAACCCGCCCCATGCCACGGTCATGGCGTTATACTTGCCGCTGGCAAAGTCTCCGGCGGTCAGCAGGAACCAGGTTTTTTCCCATAATTCAAAGGGCTTTGCCGTGAAGTCGAATGGTTGGATGGGTGATAATTTCATGAGGTCCTCCGTGTTTGGTCAGATGATTTGATTATATCAGCACCCGCCAGCAAGAGTAACGCTTACCGCAGTTCAGCCAGCCTGGCAAACAGGTCCATGAAAATGCCTGATACGTCCAGTTGCACCACCTGGCGCACGGGTTTGCCGAAGAAATCCTGCGACCAGTAACCCTCCTCGGTCAACCGGGGGCGCGGACGCAGCGTGGAAACCGCCCAGTCGGGGTTGATCAGCCAGGCGATGGCAGAAAGGTCCCAGATCGGGCGGCGGTAACCGGGGGTCAGGTTGCTTTGTTGCTCATAACGGTCTGCCAGCAGATCGCCGATCGTGCCGCAGCCTTTCACGTATTCCTTGACTTCAGGATAGGTCAACCCCAGCGTGAGCGCCTGACGCACGGCGGAAATGTGCACCAGCGGAACGCCGCTCTCGAAGATCACCTGCATGGCGGGGATGTCTTGCTGCAGGTTGAATTCGCGCGCGGTCGGCCATTCAAAATCCTGCCCTGCCAGCATTACGATCACGATACGTTTGATGATTTCGGGTTCCAGCAGGATGGCGGAAGCGGGGTTGGTCAGGCAGCCGATGGTGGCGACATACAGCGGCGGTCCGTCGGGGTCATGCTGCATGGCGCGCTCGATCAGGTCACGTGCGGCGGGGCTTTCCACCGGGGTGGCTTTGTCGGGCAGGTATGCTTCCGAACCTGCCCGCACCGGGAGGCTGTTTTCACCGAGGGCTGCCAGCACGGCTGTGGCTTCGTCAAAGCTCTTGCGCTGTCCGTCGGCGGGGGAGGTCGATTTCTCGTTGAAGAAGGGGGCGACATGCACGGCTTGTAGATTGAGGGAATCTTTGGAAAGCACCGCCCAGGCGAGGGCAAACTGGTCATCGAGTTCGTTGGCGGTGTCGGTATCGAGAATCACCGGCAGCGGCCCGCTGCGTGGATGCGTCAGGCGCTCGGTGATGAAGGCGTCAGATAGTTCAGGGTATATCGTCATGAGGAGGCTCCTTGGGGTGTTGGGATGTGTTGATTATAAGACTTTTGTTAATACATATCGCAGGGGGATTGACAAACTTTCTATTTTTATTTAGAATAATTATAAAATAAGAAAGATTCTAACAATGATGGAAGAAATCCTCACCCAACTCAGAGAAAACGGATGCCGCATCACCCCGCAGCGCAGGGAAATTCTCAATATCCTGTTCGCCAGCAAGCAGCATCCCAAAGCTGAGGATATCTATGAAGCCTTGCGCCACAAGATGCCCGATACCTCATTGGCAACCGTATATAATACGCTCAACCGCCTCAAGGAACTCGGCCTGGTGGATGTGCTGGACACGTTTGGGGAAGAATCAGCCCGCTTTGATCCCATCACAGCCGCGCATGACCATCTCTATTGCCTGGGCTGCGGACGGATTTTTGATATTGAGCCCCATCAGCATGAACCGCTGGCGCAATCTCAACATGCCGGATTTCAAATTGTGCGCGAACAGACCACCTATTATGGCTATTGTTTGGAATGTCAGGGGGAATCAGGTGATGAACCGCCTACAATTTTGCCCTGATTTGTTAAAACTCAATAAAATTTAATTAACCAATAATAAAAACCAATCTGAAAGGAACTAAGTAATGGAAGACCAAAAATTTCACATGCCGCTGTTAGGAGATGAATTCCCCGAGATGACCGTGCAAACCACGCACGGCGAGATGACCCTGCCCAAGGATTTCAAAGGCCAATGGTGGGTGCTCTTCAGCCATCCCGCTGACTTCACCCCCGTCTGCACCACCGAGTTCGTCGGTTTCCAGAATCGTATGGAAGAGTTCAAAGCCCTCGACACCGCCCTGGTGGGTATGTCCGTGGACCAGATCTTCTCCCATATCAAATGGGTGCAGTGGATCAAAGAAGCCCTCGATATTGATATCGAATTCCCCGTGATCGCCGCCAATGACAGCATCGCCAACAAACTGGGCATGCTGCATCCCGGCAAAGGCACCAACACCGTGCGCGCCGTGTTCATCATGGACCCCAAAGGCAATGTGCGCCTGATCATGTACTATCCGCAGGAAATCGGCCGCAACATGGACGAGATCGTGCGCGCGGTGAAAGCGCTGCAGGTTTCTGAAACTCAGGGTGCTGTGCCCGCCAGCTGGCCGCACAACGAATTGATCGGCGACCGCATCATTGTTTCGCCTGCCAAGGACATGAAGACCGCCGCCGCCCGTCTGAAGGACGAAAGCCTCGAATGCTACGACTGGTGGTTCTGCCACAAACCGTTGAAGAAGTAAGAATCAGCATCGCAACCGAATTCTCAAAACCCGGTTTCTTCCAGCGCGCAGCGGTGGGTAACCGGGTTTCTTGTTCGAGGCCCAGAAACTCGGTTTACAAACAAGTACGTTTGCATAAACCGGGTTTCGGCATAAACCCGTCTTTCCGCTCACTGTGTCTGGATCAAGCCCAGCGACTGCGCGCGGCTGACGGTCTGGGCGCGCGTGTAGGTGCCAAAGCGCTCCTTGGTGGCCTGGATGTGCGCCATCACCGTGCGCTGGCTGATGCCCAGCCGGTAGGCGATCTGCTTGGTGGTGAAGCCTTCTGCCAGCGCCTGCAGCACCTCACGCTGGCGCGGGCTGAGCGCGGGCTCGTCGCCTTCACCATGCAGCGGCTGCACCTTCCAGTGGTAGTCTTTGGGCAGCACCACCAGAAAATTGGGCATTTCCAGCAGGCACATATCCGCCAGGTCGAGCCGTTGCGCCACACCTTCGGGCGGGCGCCAGTCGCCTGATTCCAGCGCCTGCGCGATCGAGCCTGCGCTCTGCGCCAGGTTAAAGATGGTCATCTTCTTTTCGTCTTCCAGCAAAATCACCTGTGTCATGGCAGTTTCCTCCTGTTTCCATCAACAAATCACAGCGGTAAGGGGTGCATCACCCATATTAGAAAATATGTTCTAATAATAGCCATTTCTGCATCTTTTGTCAAGCGTCAAATCGACATTGTTCTTTGTTGAACCCCCCGCCCCTGCTTTTTTCCCCATTAATTGACATTCCGCCACGCAAATCTGGAAACCTGTTACCTGTCAGTTCGCCGCCAGCCCCTTATAATCATACTGCTATCAATTTTTTGCTTTACTAACTGCGGACTACGACCGCTTTGGAGGACCTCTAAACATGACGAAACCAGCGCTCTGGTGGCAGAAGGGCATCATTTATCAAATCTATCCGCGTTCTTTTCAAGACCGCACCGGCAACGGCATCGGTGACCTGTGGGGTGTGCGTGAACGCCTTGACTATCTGGTGAATCTGGGCATTGACGCGATCTGGTTTTCGCCCATCTATCCTTCGCCGATGAAAGACTTCGGCTACGACGTTTCCGATTACATTGACATCAACCCTATGTTCGGCGGCATGCATGCCTTTGACGCCCTGCTGGAAGACGCCCACAAGCGCGGCTTGAAGGTCATCATTGACCTGGTGCCCAACCACAGCTCGGATCAGCATGCCTGGTTCAAGGAAAGCCGCAGCAGCCGCGACAACCCCAAGCGCGACTGGTATATCTGGGCGGACCCCAAACCGGATGGCAGCCCGCCCAACAACTGGCTCAGTTTCTTCGGCGGGCCAGCCTGGACCTTTGACGAGAAGACCGGCCAATACTACCTGCACCAGTTTGTGCCTGAGCAGCCTGAGCTCAATTATCGCAACCCTGCGGTCAAACAGGCCATGCTGGAAGTACTTGATTTCTGGATGCGCAAGGGCGTGGACGGTTTCCGTGTGGATGTGATCTGGTTGATGATGAAAGACCCCGCCTTGCGCGACAACCCGCCCAACCCGGCGTGGGATGGCGTGAACCCGCACAATTCCACCCTGCCCAAATACACCGCTGACCTGCCCGAAGTGCATGGGCTGATCAAAGAATTCCGCGCGGTGCTTGATCGCTACCCGGAGCGTTTCATGGTCGGCGAGATCTACCTGCCGGATGAACAACTGATGCAATATTACGGTAACAACGACGAATGCCATACTCCTTACAACATGAAATTAATCCTGACCCCCTGGCAGGCAGACACGGTGCGCAAGGCAGTGGATGCTTACGAGGCCGCCCTGCCGCAAGGCGCGCAGCCCAACTGGGTGCTGGGCAACCACGACCAGCACCGCGTCGCCAGCCGTATCGGGCGTGAACAGGCGCGTGTCGCCAACATGCTGCTGCTGACCCTGCGCGGCACCCCCACTACCTATTACGGCGAAGAGATCGGCATGACCGAT
>DSBE01000307.1 GCA_011053085.1 Chloroflexota bacterium | reverse complement strand
TATTCATCAGTAACCTTTAGGATACCATACCCAAACCGGCCCCCGTATGGCATCTTTCTGCAAAGTGAAACCCGCTCCTCATGAAGCGGGTTTCATAACGATGCTACAAAGCCAGTGCGTTTTGCTCGATCAACCGTCTGTACCAGCACGCGCTGCGCTTGGGCGTGCGTTTCAATGTATTGCGATCAACATGAACCAACCCAAAGCGCGGATAATAACCGGATGCCCATTCGAAGTTATCCATCAAACTCCACACATAATAGCCATGCACATCCGCACCTTCCTGCATGGCATCGTGCACTGCCAAAATATGCTCGCGCAAATAACGCATCCTCGCTATGTCATTGATCGTGCCATCCGCTTCGACAATATCATTAAGAGGTGTGCCATTCTCCGCGATCATCACCCGCGGATTCCCATATTCATCTTTAAGGCTTTTCAACACCTTATACAGGCCGACCGGGTCAATCCCCCATCCCATGCTATTGTGTCCAAAGCCTTCGGCAGAGTGAGCAAGATGGGTCTGCGCCCTCAAAATGCCACCGCCTGGTGAATAGCTGGTGGTAAATGTGAAATAGTAATTTACGCCCAGAAAATCGATCGGTGTAGCGGCAATGTCAATGCCATCCTGTAACTCTTGCGGCACCTGATCCCCCAGCCATGCCAACAGGTAGGCGGGGTAGTTGCCTTTCAACACCGGGTCGAGAAACAGGTTCTTGTTAAATTCCATATAGCGCTGTGAAGCCAGTCGGTCTGCTTCGCTGTCGGTGGCAGGTTCAAAATTATGGATATCAATCACCGTGCCGATCTGCCCGGGATAGTTCCCCTCTCTGAATAACTGAACAACCTTGCCGTGCCCGACATTGATGTGATGCACCGCCAGCAATGCTTCGCGGAGGCTGTGGTGGCCTGGCGGAAACATGCCATCGAAGTAGCCGTGAATGGCGACTACTTTGGGTTCGTTATGCGTTGCCCAATATGTGACCCGGTCGCCGATCTTCCGAAACATGACATCGGCATATTGTGTGAACCAATCGGTCACCTGGGGGTTGGTCCAGCCGCCTTTTTCCTGCAGCGCTTGCGGGAAATCCCAATGATTGAGGGTGGCATTGGGTTGAATGCCTTTCTCCAGCAGGCGATCCACCAGGCGGTCATAAAAATCCAGCCCGGCCTCATTCACCTGCCCGATGCCATTGGGCAGCACACGCGCCCATGAAATCGAAAAACGGTAGGACTTCAACCCCATCCATGCCATCAGATCGACATCTTCATCCATGCGGTGATAATGGTCGCAGGCGACATCCCCGGTTTCACCATTCGCCACCCGATAGGGACTGTGGCAGAAGCGATCCCAGATATTCTCCCCTTTGCCATCTTCATTCCAGGCGCCCTCGATCTGGTACGAGGAGGTAGCCGCTCCCCACACAAAATCCGCGGGAAATGCTTGCATAAACTCATTCGTCATCTTCTTCATCTCTCCTTTTGATCCGTAATCGGCATTGAGTTAAGCTATCAATCCACAGCAACAAACCAATACTAAATAAGAAATGAATCTTTAGCAAGACCATTTTTGTTTTGCGGTAGAATTAGAGGGGTGAAGAGTGCTCTTCACCAAACAACTTACATTAACATGCTGGAGCGAAAACATGAGAGAGAAAACGTATCAACCCACCACCTGGAGCCTGCAGGACCTGTATCCATCAGCCGACAGCCCCGAATTTGAAGCCAGTTTCCAGGAACTGGAAACCCTCGTAACCGAGTTCGAAAAAGTCCGCGAGATTCTTTCCGATGATATTTCTGTAGATGAATTCATGGGCGCCATCTACCAGATCGACAAGATCACCCGCATCGGCCACAAAATGTACGCCTATGTACAGCTGTGGTACACGCAGGACACCCAGAACGAGAAAGCCATGGCATTGATGGGCCGTGTCGATCAATTCGTGACCGGGCTCAGTAACCGCTCATTGTTCTTCACCTTGTGGTGGAAGCAGGTCTCAGACAAGACTGCCCAACGTCTGCTGGATGCCAGCGGTGATTACCGCTACTGGCTGGAACAAATCCGCAATTTCAAAGATTTCACCCTGTCAGAACCGGAAGAGAAGATCATCAACCTGAAAGACACCACCGGTTTTAACACCCTCAACAACATCTATGACATCATCACCAACCGCTATACCTTCAAACTCACCGTGGATGGCGAAGAGAAGGAATACACCCGCGGCGAGTTGATGGTGCATGCGCGCAGCACCGATCCTGAGCTGCGCCAGGCTGCCTACATCGAGTTGTACCGCGTGTATGGCAACGACTCCATTATCCTCGGGCAGATCTATCAATCCATCGTGCGCGACTGGTACAACGAAAACATCACTCTGCGAGGCATCAAAGCGCCTATCTCGGTGCGCAATCTGCGCAATGACATCCCTGATGAAGTCATTGACACGCTGCTTGAGGTTGCCCGTAAGAACGTGGATATCTTCCAGCGTTTCTTCCAGTTGAAAGCCAAAACCATCGGTATGGACAAACTGCGCCGCTGTGATATTTATGCTTCAGTCGGTGAAGCCGACAAAGAATATGACTTCGACACCGCTTTCCACATGGTAATGGATTCCTTTGAATCCTTCACCCCCAAATTCGCCCAGCTTGCGCGCCGTGTATTTGCGGAAGACCATATCGACGCCAAGGTGCGTAAAGGCAAAATGGGCGGCGCTTTTTGCGCCAGCACCGTGCCCGAATTAACCCCCTGGGTGTTGTTGAATTACAACGGCAAAGCTGACGACGTCGCCACCATGGCGCACGAACTCGGCCACGCCATCCATGCCATGATGGCGGCTGACCACACCGTGTTCACCTTCCATTCGTGCCTGCCGCTGGCTGAAACCGCCTCCACCTTCGGCGAGATGATGCTGCTCGACAAAATGCTGGCTGAGGAAGAAGACGATGCAGTGCGCCGCGACATCCTCTTCCGTCAGGTAGATGACAACTACGCCACCATCATGCGCCAGATCTACTTTGCTCTGTTTGAACGCACCGCCCACCAGATGATCCTGGACAATGCCTCGGTCAACGAACTGGCGGCCGCCTATCTTGAGAACCTCAATGAGATGTTCGGCGATGCAGTCGATGTCACCGATGAATTCAAGTGGGAATGGATCTCCATCCCCCATATTTATGGTACACCGTTCTATGTGTATGCTTATGCCTTCGGCCAACTGCTGGTCTTGTCGCTCTACCAGCAATTCAAAGTGGAGGGGGAAGCCTTCAAACCGCGTTACATGGACATTCTTGCTACCGGCGGCTCCAAAGCCCCTGCACAACTGCTCAGTGAAGCCGGCATTGACATCAGCGACCCGGCATTCTGGCAGGGTGGTTTTGACGCCATCAATGAAATGGTAGCACAGCTGGAGCAATTGGCCTGATTGTATGAAATTTGACACCAAACCGGTCTGGGTGGCAGATGGACAATCCTTGAGATCCCTGGCTGCCGACCTCGCCGCCCAGCCCATCATCGCCGTCGATACAGAATCCAACAGCCTGTTCGTATATTACGAACAGGTCTGCCTCATTCAATTTTCCACCCCACAGCGCGATTATCTGGTGGACCCGCTGGCAATTGAGGACCTGACACCGCTGGGTGCCGTCTTCAGCGATCCCGCCATCGAAAAGGTGTTCCATGCTGCTGAATACGACCTGATCTGCCTGCAGCGCGATTTTGGTTTCCAGTTTAACAACATCTTCGACACCATGATCGGCGCACGCACGCTGGGCTGGCGCCAGACCGGGCTGGGCAACCTGCTCAAAGAACACTTCAACCTCAATGTCAACAAAAAATTCCAGCGTGCCAACTGGGGCAAACGGCCATTGGATCCTGAACAACTCGATTACGCCCGCACCGACACCCATTTTCTGATCGCCCTGCGGCATATCATCCATGACCAGCTGGTCGAAACTGGCCGCTGGGACCTGGCACGGGAGCAATTCCGGCACGCCGCCGTGGTCACTATCCCCAACAACAACGACCCCATCTTGAGCTGCTGGCGTTCCTGCAAACAACGCGACTTTGACGAACGCCAGAAAACGGTGCTGTATGAATTGTGCCGCTACCGCGAAGAATTCGCCCAGCGCATTGACCGACCGCCCTTCAAGGTGTTATCCAAAGAAAATCTTGTCTCGGTAGCGCGCGCCTGCCCCACCAACATGAGCGAACTGCGCAGCCAGACCAACCTCAGCGGGCGCAACTTCGACCGCCACGCTGCCGGGTTGCTGCACGCCGTTAAACAGGGGTTGAACCGCTCGCCTTTCCATGACCATCATCGCCGCCCCAACTACGATGAAGTTTTCCAGAACAATCTCGAAGCTCTGCGCGAATGGCGCAAGCAACAGGCGCAATTGCTCAACGTGGAATCCGATGTCATCCTTGATCGCGAGACCATGGAAAAAATCGCCCACAGCAACCCTGCCACACCGGCAGACCTGCAGGCACTGATGAAGAAAATGCCAGAACGTTGGGACCAATTTGGAGCGGAAATTTTTGAGGTGCTGCCGGCTACCCAGGTAAAAAACAACCACAACAAAGGTAAATGATATGGAATTCCACTTTTTTGGCGCAGCGCGCACCGTCACAGGTTCCTTGCATGTGATAGAGGTCAATGGGCAGCGCTTGCTGCTGGAGTGTGGTTTCTTTCAGGGACGCCGACAGGAAAGCTACGAGCGCAACCAGCACTTTCCCTTTGACCCCAAATCCATCGACGCCGTCATCCTCTCACATGCCCACATTGACCATTCCGGCAACCTGCCCAACCTGGTCAAGAACGGCTTTGAAGGGCCTATCTACTGCACCCAGGCTACCGGCGACCTTGCCCAGATCATGCTGCTCGATTCCGGCCACATCCAGGAATCTGACGCGCAATACCTGAACAAAAAACGCGCCAAACGCGGCGAAGCGCTCATCCAACCCATCTACACCCAGCGCGATGCCGACCAGGTCAAATGGCAGGTGAAAACCCGCCGTTATTACGAACCGTTCGAACCCATCGCCGGGGTGGAGGCGCAGTTGGTGGATGCCGGCCATATTCTCGGCGCCGCTTCCGTATCCATGACCATCATCGAACAGGGCAAACGCAAACCCACCCGCGTGTGGTTCTCCGGCGATATCGGACGTTACGGTCAGCCGCTGCTGCCCGACCCCGCCCTGCCTGATCGCGTCGACTACCTGCTGATGGAATGTACCTATGGCGACAAGAGCCACCATGACCCCGAAGCCGCCTTCGATGAGTTCCGCCTGACCATCAAACGCACAGTGGATCGCGGCGGCAAAGTCATCATTCCCGCCTTTGCTGTGGGGCGCACCCAGGAACTGGTCTATTATCTCAACCGCATGGTGCGCTTCGGCGACATTCCTTCCATCCCCGTGTATGTCGACTCACCGCTGGCGGTCAACGCCACCGACATTTTCCGCAAACATGCCAACACCTTCGATGAAGAAGCCAAAGCCTTTGCTGAATCCGGTACCCATCCTGCATTGCTCTTTGACCGCCTGACCTACACCCGCTCCGTGGAGGAATCCAAGCTGATTAACGAGCAGAAAGGCCCGCTGGTGATTATCTCCGCCTCCGGTATGGCTGAAGCAGGACGCATCCTGCATCATCTGAAAAACAACATCGAGGACCCGCGCAACACCATCCTGATCGTAGGCTGGCAGGCGCCGCACACCCTCGGACGCCGCATCGCCGAACGTGAAACCAGCGTGCGCATCTTTGGTGAACCCTACCAACGCAAAGCCGAAGTAGTCACCATCGGCGGGCTTTCAGCCCATGCAGGGCAGGATCTGCTGGTGCGCTATGCGCAGAGCACCCAATCAAAACTGAAGAAAGTCATGCTGGTGCATGGCGAAGAAAAAGGCGCACTGCCGCTGATGGAGAAATTGAAAGACATCGGCATCTCGCAGACCATGTACCCCGACCGCGGCGATACCTTCAGCACAAAATAAGCCCTACAAATTCATCTGAACGGCCATACACTGCCGGCGCAAATCCTGC
>DSBE01000420.1 GCA_011053085.1 Chloroflexota bacterium | reverse complement strand
GGCTATATGGGCATCAAAGCGCCGGGCACGCTTAACCACCGCTATATCTTTGAAGATGTGCCCATGAGCCTGGTGCCGATCGCCTCGCTGGGGGAGTCTTACGGGGTGTCGGTGCGCGGCATGGACAGCCTGATCCGAATGGCGTGCATCATCCACGGCACCGATTACTGGCGGCGCGGGCGTACCATTGAAAAGTTGGGCATGAAAGGGCTGACCATCGAAGAGATCCATGCCTATGTGCATCACGGTGTGCTGCATGAGGATTGAACCGGGCAGCAAATGAAAAAAACACCGCCTGATGGAGGAATACCGTCAGGCGGTGTCATTATCCGGTGACCTGTGGTATCATTCTGCGGATTCTGCGAGGAGCATGCTGCCATGGGAGAAATTGCGTCACTGCTAACATCGATCTGCTGGGTTTTGAGTGCCCTGTTCTTCACCGAAGGCGGCAAACGTGTCGGCTCGATGGTTGTCAACCGCGTGCGTATGGTGTTCGGGTTGGTGCTGCTGGCGCTGGTCAACTGGCTGCTGTTCGGCGAGTTGATCCCGCTCAGCGCGGCACCAGAACGCTGGTTGTGGCTGGGTTTGTCGGGCTTGTTCGGGTTGGCGCTGGGCGATATCTTCCTGTTCCAATCTTTCCTGTGGATCGGCCCGCGCCGCGCCATGCTGATCATCGCCGGTGTACCGGTGTTGAACACCTTGCTGGCGTGGTTATTCTTCAGCGAAGTGCTGACGATTTATGCCTATATCGGCATCGCGGTGACAGTGGGGGGCATCTTCCTGGTGCTTTCTGAAAAAGAAGATGAGAATGATGTGCTGGCGAAGGACCGTAAAAATTTCTCGAAGGGACTGTTCTTTTGCCTGCTGGGGGCGCTGGGGCAGTCTGCCGGCATGCTGTTGGCGCGGCACGGCATTGGCGGTGAGTTTCCCGCCCTGACCGGCACCCTGATCCGCGCGGTGGTCGCCACGTTGGTGTTCTGGCTGCTGGCGCTGCTGACCGGCAAGGTAAAAAAGACCGTGACCGCCGTGAAAGATGACCGCCGTGCGCTGCTGCTGATCGCACTGGGTTCGCTGGCGGGGCCGTTTCTGGGCATCTGGCTGTCATTGACCGGGTTGAAGTTCACAGATGTGGGCATTGCTTCCACGCTGCAGGCGCTGGCACCGGTGATCATGCTGCCGGTGGCGCATTATTTATACAAAGAACGTATCACGGGGCGGGCGGTGCTGGGCACGCTGCTGTCGCTGTCGGGGGTGGCGGTGCTGTTTTTACTCGCCTGAGGCTGTGCCAAGCGGGTATACTTAAGCCATCAGCCAAGGAGAGATACCCATGCCCCACACTTTTGACACTTTGATCCTGATCGCACGGCCGGCGGCCGGCAAAAGCGAAATCATCAACTACCTCAAGCATTGTGCGCGCGAAGAACGCCTGGCGCGTTTCCACATCGGCGAATTTCTCGAGGTGGATGATTTTCCTATGCTGTGGACGTGGTTTGAGGAAGATGCCCTGCTGGAGCAGATGGGCAAGCCGCGCCTGCATACCACGCCTGACGGTTATTTCCTTGATCAGCACCTGTGGGACCTGCTGATCCGTCGCCTCTGCCTGGAACACCAGAAGATACGCCGCGACCATGCCAGCGAGACCATCATCATGGAATTTTCACGCGGGAGCGAACACGGCGGGTATCGCAGTGCGTTTGCGCACCTCACGCCGGAGGTGCTTGCCAACGCCGCCATCCTGTATTTGCAGGTGTCATGGGAAGAATCGCTGCGCAAGAACCGCGCGCGCTTCAACCCCGAGCGGCCGGACAGTGTCCTCGAACACGGCTTGCCGGATGCAAAGCTGGAAAAACTCTACCGCCATATCGACTGGGGCGAGATTACCACCCAGCCGCAGGGGATGCTTACCATTCATGATGTTTCTGTGCCATTCGTTGTGTTTGACAACCAGGACGATGTCACCACGGCGCAGGGTCCCGCGCTGGGCGAACGGCTGGCGCAGGTGCTGGACGAACTGTGGGGTTTGTATCAGAGCCGATAGGCGGATATTTTTTCTATTGGTTCTAAACAAATCATTATTGAAAATAAAAAGTTGGTTAGAAAAACATCCTAACCCTGAATCCAGATAGAAAATCTCATCTGGATTCTGTCCCTTCCCGTGTTTTGCGGGAAGGGACTCCGAACCAATATTCCATTGCTTTCACTCCCTCCGGATCGACAATATACGGGGGGAGTGACCGTCAAAATGCAACCATTTTGACGGTCGAGGGGGGATAAACGGAAAATAGTTTCCCTTACCATAATGTATTTCAAATTTCGTTGCAACGTATGCCAATTCATCTGACCCTAAGGCGACACGCCGCCGTCAGGAATATGCTCGTGTTCGATCTTCCAGGGTGAGCGCACCTTGCCCGCCACGCGGTCGATACCGGGCGAGTAGCATTTGATATCGATCAGCGGTGTGCCGTCGAAGGCGTCGATATTCTCGATTTCCAGCACGCCTTTGTCTTCATCTACCTTGAGCAAGTGGCAGGTGGTGGCCATGATCAGGTTGGGGCGGCGCGGCGAACGCGTGGCGAACACCCCCATGATCGCATCCGGCAAAGGCTTGGGATGCACCAGCAGGGTCTGGCGCACGGCCTCGCTGTCGTTGTCAAGCGCCCACCAGTAAACGACGATGTGGCTGTGCCCGCCGATGCCCTGCAAGCCAGTGCGGTACACGGGATCAACGCATACCAGCACTTTACCGTCGCTGCGGTGGATGCTGCCGATGGAATGAATGGTGAACTGCATGCTGCCCTCCTTGGTGATGGATACCTTCTTTATCTTACCTGTATTTGCGCGAAAGGAGCAATTGCGAAAGCGGTGTCAACAGGGCGGTCGCTTGTATGTTAGAATCAAGCCATGAAATGTTCTACTACCCTGCCTGTGCATGTGTTCACCCGCCCCGCCGGCGAGAAGGACGGCTTCTGGCAGCCGTTCGACGAAGGCCCTGGCTATTTTGAGATCGACCCCGCGTTGGAGGTGATGCTGTACCTGCCGCGCGCTGAAGATGAAACCGTCGAGATCCTGTGCAACGAATGGCGCGAGGTGCCGCTGCTCTATCAGATCGATGTATCCGAGGGCAGGCGGGTGACGGACGAGGGGCTGCGTTTTTTGAGCCGGTTCAGCCAGCTGCGTGCCTTGAACATGAGCGCCTGCAGCATTTCCAATATCGGGCTGGAACATCTCATGGATATGCCTGCGCTGATCTGGCTTGACCTGAGCCATTGCACCGGTGTCAGCGACAAAGGTTTGCGCCGCTTAGAGACCATGCGCCAGCTGACCTATGTCAATTTGCGCGGACTGCCGCGTGTGACCCAGGCAGGTTTGAAGCGCCTGGCGAAAAACAAGAGCCTGCAGATCAGGCGTTGAGACACCCATAAAGGGGTCGAAGACTATGCAAGATTGTATCTTTTGCCAGATCGCACGCGGAGAAGCCCCCTCCTGGAAGGTGTATGAGGATGAACATACCTATGCCTTTCTGGATATTCACCCTGTGAACCGCTATCACACGCTGGTCATCCCCAAGACGCATTATGAAAACGTCTTCGATACGCCCAAACCAGTGCTGGCGGAGATGATGCAGGCAGTTAAAAAGATCGTCGACCTGTATTATGAGCGGCTGGGCATCAACAATGTGCAGATCTTCAACAGCTCTGGCAAAGCCGCCCAGCAGGATGTCTTTCATGTGCATTTTCATATCGTGCCGCGCCATTTGGGCGATGAGCAGAATGTGCGCTGGCGCACCCACCCGGAATGGGTGGCGGAATATGACGAGATGCTGCGAAATTTGTCTCAGCCTTCCCCATAACTCCCCTTTTCATTCAGCAACAGGAGCACCCATGAATCAGCCCATCATCCAGGATATGATCAACACCATACTGGACGGCATGCATCGTCCGCATTTGACTGAAACCTGCGACACGGTCAAGACCGGCGATCCCACCCGGCGCGTCACCTTGGTAGTGACCACCTTTTTGGCGACGCATGCTGTCATTGAAAAGGCGGCAGCGTTGGGCGCCAATTTCATCATCACGCATGAACCCACCTTTTATACGCACCATGACAGCGTGGATTGGCTGGCAGAGGATAGCGTTTACAAAGCCAAGCGTAAACTGATCGATGACAGCGGCATTGTCATCTGGCGCTTGCATGACCACATCCACATGCGCCAGCCGGACGGTATCGTGCTGGGTTTGGTGCAGGCGCTGGGCTGGGAAGCCTGCATGCAGAACGGCGAACCGCATTACTGTGTGCTGCCGCCGATAACACTGGCGGAGTTGTGCGCGCAGATCAAAGAACGATTAGGTATCCGCCATATCCGCCTGGTGGGTGACCTTGATGCCGAGATCAGCAAAGTGGTGCTGCCGGTGGGAGCGGCGGGCGGCGGTTTGCATTATCAACTGATGAAGGCATATCAGCCGGATGTGATCGTGTGCGGTGAACTGAACGAGTGGGAAACCAGCGAGTATATCCGCGATGCCAACCAGCAGGGGCAGCGCAAAGCCATCCTCGCCATCGGGCACGCCAACAGCGAAGAACCCGGTATGGCATGGCTGGCGCAGTGGCTGCGCGGGGTCTATCCTGACCTGACCATCAACCACATCCCGGCAGAAGACCCGTTTGTGGTGGTGTGAGTCCCGGAACTACCAATCGAACTCTTCCTCCAGCAGGGCAAGCAGCGCCTGGTTGTGGGGCGTGAAGTAGTCGCGCAGATAGGCGTACACCGCCGGGTCAATGGTGCGGGCGTGGCGTTGGCTGGTGTGATTGCTCGGGTCGGGCGGTGCGGGGAAGGGCGGCACACCCACGAAAGCACATGCTGACTGCAGGACCGTTTGCGGTTGACTGAACCAGCGCTCGCTGGGCAGGATCAGCAGCTGCTCGCGCGGGAACAGCGCCAGATAGCGCTGCAGTTGTTCGGCGTAATGTCCGCGGGTTTTGTAGGAATGATGGTGGAAACTGAAGGCGGGGGTGTTCTGCAGGCGCTGTTCTTCAGCTTGCAGGGCTTGCAGCAATGGCAGGGGCTCGTTTCCGCGGCGCTGCTCGAGGAAATACTGCGAGAGCGCGCGTTCAGCAGGCTCACGCAGCAGTACGATCAGGCGTGCCTTTGGCAGCAGGGCATGCAGGCGGGCGGGTGCTTGCGGGTGATAAAGATTGAGCGGCGAGGCTTCAAAAGTCTTGCCGTCAGTTCCCAGGGTGATACGCAAGGGGAAATGACTGCGGTACCAGGCTTCACCGCGGGCGTAATTGTCTGTACCCGGCTGCCCCCCGCCGTCGAAGTAGTGCACTTCTTTGGTGAAAGAGGGGTAGAGCTGTGGATGCTGGCTGAGAGCGCGGAAAAGGCTGGTGGTGCCGGCGCGCTGCGCCCCGATGATGAGAAAATCGGGCAGGGCGCGCTGCCGCCAGGTGATCCGGCGGCAGGCATGCCTGAGTTCGTGATATAACAACAACTTCATAATTAGGTCATTGTTGGCATATCAAAATTGCCGCAATAGTCGGTAACCAACTTTTCCCAATGTATACCGCCATCAGGATAACAATAGGTTGTAATAAATTCACCTGTGAACCGGTTAGCAATTTTATTTCTTTGCTGGTTGAAGTCTTGATTATGTTCTTTCGCGCGATAACCAACTGGTTCTATTATGTCAACATATAGATTTTTGTTTCCACTGATAAGATACCAGAAGTTCTGCCCCACTACTTTCAAGTACCCGGCATTTGTGAATGATGTTTTTGTTTTCCCATAGCAAATCCCTAATACTGGCTGTACATTCATACCGAATTGGGATTGCTGCAATACTCTTTTGGCAGATATAAAATCATCTGCTAAACGCCTATGTTGTGAACTGTTGCCCCAGTTTGTGCCTGATTTAATTGACACCAAATAGTGGATATTGCCACGTTCAAACTCAAGGTCGATACCGGCTGCTGAGGACTTTTTTCCATTGGATGTCTGTTGAGCGATAAAAATGGCTAAATCTTCGAGGAAATCACCAAAGATTTTTTCTTCTGATGAGGATAGAAACGCT
>DSBE01000041.1 GCA_011053085.1 Chloroflexota bacterium | reverse complement strand
GGTCGGCGCCGCACCACTGGCACAGCAACCTGACATCGTCCCACACATCGGCGCCATTGTAATGCTGGCTGCCGGTGGGAACAGCATGCAGGTGCGGGCAGCGCAGTTGGCGCAGACGGGCATAGAAGTCCTCGACCGGGTACCACTGCGGCAGGGCGGGCAGCAGGTAGATACCGGCACTCTCGGCATGGAACTGCACGCGCAGGTACATATGGCTGTCCTCAGTGACGGCACTGTCGATGATGGTATACAACATGGGGATTACCTCCTTTCTGGTTAACTACAAAGACCCCCGCGCCAGGGTGGCACGGGGGTTGGATAAGAAAACGACAGACGATTATTCAGTTGTGGTTAAGACCCCCCTATGTTCACTTTTGGTGTTGTGAACACGTAATATCAGCACCTCTCACACCCGCAGGGGGGCATTCCCACGTGGGAAAATACAAAGACCTTACGCGGTGGCACGGGGCGTGGATAAAGCCCATGGACAGTTATTTACCCTCAATCCTCCATGTGGCGAATCATCAGGCTTTGAGAGCTGAGGTATTGGCGAGGTATTCATTGAGGAACCTGTCCTGGGCACTGATATCTTTGGGTAGATATTTTGGCTGAAAGAGTCCACCCAAGTTACCTGGTGGTCATTAATCATGACCATTTCTTGTTGAAAAATGCGGTCCATTGCTGCAGCTATCGATCAAGGTTGATTTTGATTTTCCGTATCGGACAAAATATCTTAAAAATTACGGCTTTGGCTGCCAATGTACTGCCTCACCCCTTGTTTATTGCCGAAAAGTTGTTTATGATGGTATTATTCGGAAATAAATATTACCGAATAATACATAAGGAGTAAAAATGGCTTACGAGGGTTTTGACGAATTGGATCACCGGATCATTCAACAACTGCGTAAAGATGCCCGTATGTCTTCGACAAAAATTGCCCGCATGGTAGGAGCCAACGAACGCACAGTGCGCAACCGCATCGACCGCATGATTGCTTCGGGGGCAATCCGCCTCACCGCGGTGGTAGAGCCAAAGGCGTTTGGCTACACTATCTCGGTAGACATCTTTTTGGAAATCGCGCCCGAGTTGGAACAAGACATCATCGCACGGCTATTGGCCATGAATGAAGTTTCCTATCTTGCCTATGGCACCAGCACCAATGAAATATCTATCGAAATGCGGCTGCGCGATACCGAGCAGGTCGGGCATGTGTTGCGCGCCATCCTGCCTTCCATCCCGGGGGTACGTGTCAAAGGCTATGCTTTGGTGCCAGGCATATTGCGCAATATCGATGAATGGATGCCACCCCCCTCCGCCTTTAGTGGTTAAACCCAGGCAGCTATGCCTGTATACAAAATCAAGGAGAATGCCATATGACCAAACATTTTATTGAAATCAATGATTTTTCGAAAGAAGACATCCTTGACATGCTGGAGACCATCCGTATGATCAAAGAAGCTGACAAGCAGCGCTGCACACCACAGCTGCTGGCAGGGGCTTCGTTGGCGATGATCTTCGAAGAACCCTCAACGCGCACCAGGGTGAGTTTTGAGGTGGCGATGAGTGAGTTGGGCGGCCATGCCTTGTATCTGAAACCGGGTGAAATTCACCTGGGTGTACGTGAGTCGCTGGGCGACACCGCCAAGGTTTTGTCGCGCATGTGTGACGTGGTGATGATCCGCGCGCTCAAACACCATACGGTTACCGGGTTTGCGGAAGCCGCTACGGTTCCGGTGATCAACGGCCTGACCGATTTCAACCATCCCACCCAGTGCCTGTGCGATGTGTTCACCATGATCGAACATATGCCGGCTGGCAAAAAGATGGAAGACCTGCAGGTTACTTTTGTGGGCGATGCTACCAATGTGCTTTCTTCATTAATGTTCATCTGCACGCGGCTAGGCATGAAATTCACCCATGCAGCCCCCAAAAAATACCAGAACCCGCAATGGTACAAGATCGCTGAGGAAAATTGCAAGGTGTCAGGCGGTACGTTGACGGCGACCGAAGATCCTGCCGCAGCGGTGGCAAACGCTGACTTTATTTACACGGACCTGTGGTGGTGGGTCGACCAGGAGGACCAGATCCCGGAACGCCGGGCGGCTTTCATGCCCAACTACCAGGTTTCTATGGATATGCTGCGCAAAGCCCCTGCCCATAGCAAGGTAATGCATTGTCTACCGGCATCACGCGGGGTGGAGGCCACCGATGAGGTACTTGATTCGCCGCAATCGATCATCTTCGACCAGGCAGAAAACCGCCTGCACACCGAAAAAGGGCTGCTGGTTTGGTTTGTCTATCCGCGTTTGAAACGCCCTACCGCAGCTTTGCAGACGCATCACCAAGCGAGAATCGAGGCTTTCCTCGATAAAAAATTATTCTGAGAATATGAGGAGTAAACAAGATGTCAGAAGCAAGTTCGAAAAAAGGTTTCAAACGTGTCATGCGCAGCCTGGACATGACCCTGTTCACGGTCTGCGCCATCCTGGTGATTGACACCATCGCCCCGTCGGCGGCCATTGGGCCTTCGACGATCAGCTGGTGGATCATCACCTTGTTGTTGTTCTTTATCCCCTATGGTTTGATCACGGCTGAATTGGGCACGACCTACCCCGAGCAGGGCGGCCTGTATGTGTGGATTAACCGCGCTTTTGGCGGTCGCTGGGCCGCACGCACCACCTGGTTGTATTGGATCAATGTGGCGCTGTGGATGCCGGCAGTGTACATCCTGTTTGCCGGCATGTTTGCGCAACTGTTTGCACCTGACTTGGGTTTGTGGGCGCAAATTCTGATCGGTATTGTGATGACCTGGATCACGGTGGCAATTGGTTGTGTGACCCTGGAAACATCCAAATGGGTTCCCAATATTGGTGCCATTTTCAAAGCGGTGATCATGGTGGTGCTTGGTGTGGCAGGTTTTGTGTATGCTTCCCGCAATGGCATTGCCAATGACCTGTCATTCAGTGCCATTCTGCCCAAATGGGATGCCGGTTTGTTCTTCCTGCCGGTGATTGTCTATAATTTTATGGGCTTTGAGCTGATGTCGGGGGCAGGAGAAGAACTGAAAGAGCCTGGCAAGACCATTCCGCGGGCTATCATTCTCTCTGGTATTTTGATTGCTGTCTTCTATTTGCTTGGCACCGTCGGTATGCTGGTGGCTTTGCCCCTGGATGACCTGGGGCTGGTGGATGGCATCATTGACACCTTCCTGATCCTGTTTGGTGAAGGTGGTCTGGGTGGTGCGTTTGTGGTCGTGTTGGGCATTATGGCATTGTATAGCTTCTTTGCCAATATGGTGACCTGGACCATGGGCGCCAACAAAACCGCTGCCGAGGCGGCTGGTGATGGCGAACTACCCAAGGTTTTTGGCAAGCTGCATCCGGTTAACAAAACCCCGGTGAATGCCTTTTTGATCACCGGTATCGTTTCTACGATCGTTATCATTCTGTATGGCTTTATGGCCGGTACCGCCGAGGATTTGTTCTGGGCCTTGTTCGCTTTCAGCTCGATGGTCTTCCTGCTGCCTTACCTGGTCATGTTCCCCGCCTATTTGAAACTGCGCGACAAAGACAAAGATATTGAACGACCCTATCGGTTGAAAGGGCCACGCTGGTTCCTGGCTTTGTTGGTGGTGATTTGCGAGCTCTTTATTGTCCAGGCGGTGGTCTTCTTTGTGTGGGTGCCTGGCGAGCCTGTCGATTGGGCATTTGCCGCGCCGGTTCTGATCGGTGTGGTGTTGACCCTGGTGGTGGGTGAGTTTTTGATCAAACCAGCGCAGAAATAAGTTCGCTTTCCGATGTAAAAGCATTGCTGCCATGCCTTCTGTGGTTTTCTTTGGGAGGTGTGGCAGCATAATCAAACAGAGTGAGAGGAGTTGTCGATGTATACAACATTTGAGAGCACACCCAGGTATGATGGGTTTCGCATGCCGGGTGAATTTGAACCACATACCAAAACCTGGATGTTATGGCCGGAACGGAGCGATAACTGGCGCATGGGCGCTAAACCTGCGCAATCCACGTTTGTTGAGGTAGCCAATGCCATTGCGCAATTTGAGCCGGTCAGTATGGGGGTCAGCCGCGCCCAATTTCAACATGCGCGCCAGATGCTTCCACCCCAGGTGCGGGTGGTCGAGCTATCCTATGATGATGCCTGGATTCGGGACTGCGGTCCGACATTTGTGATCAATGACCAGGGAGAGGTGCGCGGGATTGATTGGGTGTTCAATGCCTGGGGCGGTTTAGTCAACGGGTTATATTTTCCCTGGGACCAAGACGACCTTGTGCCGCAAAAAGTGCTGAATATTGAAGAGCTGGGCCGCTACCGGGCGCCGATCGTGCTGGAGGGAGGGTCTATCCATGTTGATGGCGAAGGGACCCTCTTCACCACCGCTGAATGCCTGTTGGACGAAGGCAGAAATCCGGCATTGAGTCAGGCTGAAATAGAGACTGTGCTGGCTGAGTATCTTGCCATTGATAAAATCGTCTGGCTGCCGCGCGGTGTGTTCAATGATGAAACCAATGGGCATGTCGATAACATTATGACCGTAGCCCGCCCGGGCGAGGTGATTGTGACCTGGACAGATGACCCGCAAGATCCACAGTATGAGATATCACGCGAAGCCTACGAAGTACTGGTACACGCCCAGGATGCGCGCGGGCGTAAGTTGAAGGTGCACAAAATCCATCAACCGGATCCGGTGTTGATCAGCGAAGAAGAAAGTCAGGGCGTGGATGCTGTCGATGGCACCCTGCCGCGTCTGGCAGGTGACCGCATGGCGGCTTCTTACATCAATTTCCTGATTGTCAATAACGGCGTGGTTGTGCCAACCTTCCGCGACCGCCATGACCAGGCGGCGTTATCAGCGCTGCAGGAAATCTTCCCTGAACGCAAGGTGGTGGGGGTGTATGCCAAAGAAATCCTGTTGGGCGGCGGCAATATTCATTGCATCACCCAGCAGCAGCCTTTGGGAAAGGTGGGGTAAGGGATGAATTTCACCCAAAATGATTCCATCACCTGGATCATTGCTGCCATCTTATTCTTCTTCCTGATCCGGTTGCTGGTTGGCTACCTGGCTTCACGCAAGGTAAAAACAGCCGATGATTATGTCGTGGCGGGGCGGCGCCTGCCCATCTATCTGGCGGGCGCATCGATCATGGCTACCTGGTTTGCTGCCGAAACCATCATGGGGGCCAGTTCGGCTGCCTATCAATGGGGATTCCAGGGTGTGGTATTTGATCCTTTTGGGGCTGTGCTGTGCCTGGCACTCTCCGGTTTCTTCTTCATTCGCATCATGCGCCGCGCGCGTTATATGACCGCCATCGATTTCTTTGAACGGCGCTTTGGCAAAGGCATGGCGCTGGCGGGGTCAATTACCCAGTTGATCGCCTACTTTGGCTGGACCGCTGCCCAAATTGTGGCCGGCGGGGCGATCGTACAGGCATTGCTGGGCTGGCCGCTCTCGATAGGCATGTTGTTTGTGGCGGTGGTGGTCATTTTCTACACCATGTTGGGTGGTATGTGGGCAGATACGCTGTTGGATTTTATGCAGATGTTCTTTACCTCAGGCGGCATCCTGCTGATCTTCTGGACGGTGATGTCGCAGGTGGGGGGCTGGCAGCAGTTCCTGCAGAACACCACCGGAGCAATGTTTGTTTCGAACGCCTTCCGCATATTGCCAGATGCCACCGAAGGGTATCTGGGGTATACGGGCTTGACCGGGTGGCTCTACTGGCTGGCGGCCTGGATGGCGGTGGGGTTGGGCAGCCTGCCTGCCCAGGATTTGATGCAGCGTTCTATGTCGGCCAAGAATGAAGCCACGGCGGTGCATGGTACTTACCTGGCGGCATTGTTGTATGGCGGTTTTGGCATCCTGTCGCCCTTGCTGGGCATTGCCATGTACCTGCTGCTGCCCGCTCTCACCCCCGCACAAACGGAATACCTGGTGGTATATGCCGCCATCGAATACCTGCACCCGCTGCTGGCGGGATTGTTCGTGGCCGCCCTGACGTCTGCTTTGATGAGTACCTCAGACAGCTCTATTTTAGCGGGGGCATCCATCTTTTCAGAAAATATACTGCCTTATTTTCAGCG
>DSBE01000392.1 GCA_011053085.1 Chloroflexota bacterium | reverse complement strand
TGCATATGCTGCCGGGCAGCACCTGGATGTTACAAAAATACCGTTCCTGCCTTACAAACCCGAAGGTGAGAGTTTCAAGCGCTCACAAGCTATCGCCCGGCGGGAAGCGGTGATTGTGGATGATTTACAGCAGAATATAAGGACAACGGGCGGCAAATATTTCAAGACAGATGGAACAAAACCCCAATCAGCGCTGTATGTGCCGCTGTTGAGCGAAGGCGAACCAATCGGGCTGATTGATCTGCAATCCTACCAACCGAACGCGTTCTCCGACAGCGATGTCGAGTGGTTGGGGGTGGTTGCCAACCAGGTTAGTATGGCGATCAAGAACGCGCAGCTGTATGACCAGATCCGCAGCCGGCTGACACAGTTGAATGGTCTGCGCGACATTGACAGTTTCATCACCGGCCACCTTCCCCTCGACCAGATCCTGAAGAGTATTTTGGATCTGGTGCAATTCCAAGTAGAGGTGGATGCCGCCGATATCTTGATACTTGAAGAGGGAAGCAACCAGCTGCGTTCAGCCGCCGCTTTCGGTTTTACCCAGGAGGCAATTGAACAGGTTGTTTTGGCAGCTGACCATAGTTATGCCGGGGAGGTACTGCGCACGCAGAAGCCGGTGACTTTTGTCAGGCACGAAGCGGATGCATACGTATTGGATCAATGGCGTGTCTGGCAGCAGGAGCAATTCAGGGCTTATATCGGGGTTCCACTGATGATCAACCGTGACGTCAAAGGGGTGTTGGAGGTATTCAGGCATGAACCTGCTTTACTGGAACCGCAAAACCAGCACTTTTTGGAAACCCTGGCGGGACAGGCGGCGATCGCCATTGAACAGCGTGAATTGTTCGACGGTCTGCAGCACTCGAACGAGGAACTGAGGCAGGCGTATGACGCTACCATTGAAGGCTGGTCACGGGCGATGGATTTGCGCGATCGTGAAACTGAGGGACATACCCAACGGGTGACGGTGTTAACCTGCCGAATTGCGAAAGAACATTTCCATTTTGATGACGAAGCTTTGGTGTGGATGCGGCGCGGCGCATTGTTGCATGACATCGGCAAGTTGGGCGTACCCGACAATATCTTGTTAAAAGAAGGCCCGTTGACGCTGGAAGAATGGGTGATCATGAAAACCCATCCGCACATGGCGTATGAGATGATCAAATCTATTGATTACCTGCAGAACGCTGTCGATATTCCCCATTTTCATCATGAAAAATGGGACGGCAGCGGTTACCCGCACGGGTTGGCGGGCGAGGCAATCCCGCTGGCAGCGCGCATTTTCGCCGTTGTGGATGTGTGGGACGCTCTGACCAGTGACCGGCCTTATCGCAAAGCATGGCGCGAGGAAGATGCCCTCCAATTCATCCGCGAGCAATCTGGCAAACACTTTGACCCGACGGTGGTGGAGGCTTTCTTCGCCATTATGCAGCGACAGCCTTAGTCTTTGATCAGATAACAGACAAAATCTCACGCTTGACACCAGAAGGGGTATAATTGTGCGGCTGATTGGTATGAATGAAAGGTAACTTATGGGTGCGTTGGTGAAACAAACGCAATTTCGAAATATCGCTATCATCGCGCATGTGGATCATGGCAAAACCACGTTGGTGGACAGCATGTTGAAGCAGGCAAAAATTTTCCGCGAAAACCAACTGGTGGCGGAACGCGTGATGGATTCCAATGATCTCGAGCGTGAGCGGGGCATCACGATCCTGGCGAAGAATACCGCCATCATCATCCCTGACCCGCACAGCGGTGAACTGGTCAAGATCAATATCGTGGATACGCCCGGGCATGCCGATTTTGGTGGTGAGGTTGAGCGCATCATGAACATGGTGGATGGGGTGCTGCTGCTGGTGGATGCCGCTGAGGGTCCCAAACCGCAGACGCGCTTTGTCTTGAAGCAAGCCATCTCCAAGAATCTGCCGGCGATTGTTTTGATCAACAAGATGGACCGGCGTGAAGCACTGCCGGACCGCGCGCTGGACTTGACTTTTGACTTGTTCATCGAACTGGGCGCGAATGACGGTATGGCGGAATTCCCCATCATCTACTGCAACGCCATCACAGGTCAGGCGGGTTATGGGCATGAGCTCTCGCCCAACCTGCAGCCTTTGTTCGAAACCATCCTGAGCCACATCCCCGCGCCTGACGTGGACGTGGAAGGGCCGCTGCAACTGCTGGTGACCAACTTGGGGTATGACGAATACCGCGGGTCGACTGCGGTGGGGCGCATTCATCGCGGGGTGATCAAACAAGGGCAGACCCTGGCGCGTATTCAACGCGATGGTTCGCTGCTATATGACCAGGCGAAATACCTGTTTGTGTTCTATGGATTAGAAAAACAGCCGGTGGAACAAGCCCAGGCAGGCGAAATTGTGACCATCGCCGGGCTGGAGAATATCGCCATCGGTGAAACGTTAGCAGACCCTGAGCATCCTGAGGCATTGCCGGTGATCGAAGTGGAAGCGCCGACGGTGCGCATGACCTTTGGCGTGAATACCTCACCCTTTGCGGGGCGTGACGGCAGCCGCGGCACTTCGCGCAATATCCGCGAGCGGTTGATGCAAGAGTTGCGTACTAACATTGCCTTGCGGGTGGAACCCACCGAAAGCGCGGAGCGATTCATGGTTTCAGGGCGCGGCGAGCTGCACCTGGGCATCTTGATCGAGACCATGCGGCGTGAGGGTTACGAGTTTGAGGTTTCACGGCCAGAAGCGATCGTGATCGAAAATGAACAGGGCGAGAAGCTGGAACCATATGAAGAGGTGCATGTAGATGTGCCGGAGAGCGACGTGGGTGCGGTGGTCGAGATGTTGGGCAGCCGCCAGGGTGAAATGACCAACATGGCGCCCAATGCGGATGGCACCGTTCACATCATTTACCGCATACCTGTGCGCACGTTGTTGGGGTTCCGCTACTATTTCATGACCGCCACACGCGGTCTGGGCGTGCTGAACACCATCTTTGATGGTTATGATACCTTGCAAAGCGCGGTGCGCCATCAGCAATCGCGTTCGATCGTGGCCTGGGAAACGGGTGTTGCCACCACCTTTGGGCTGCGCAATGCGGAAGAACGCGGTATGTTGTTCATTGATCCTGGCACCGAGGTGTATGAAGGCATGGTGGTGGGCGAGAATTCGCGCCCTGAAGACCTGACCGTGAATGTGTGCAAGAAACGCGCGCTGACCAACATGCGCCAATCAAACCGCGAAATCGTGGAAAGGCTGGCACGCAGGCGTGATATGAGCCTGGATGAAGCTATCGAATATCTTTCATCGGATGAATTACTCGAAGTAACCCCCGGTCACCTGCGCATTCGCAAGCGTATTTTGAAAACGGAAGAACGCGGCAAGAGCACCAAAAAGCAAAAGGAATTGCTGGCGTAGGTTATTTTCTATAGCATTCGGGGGGTTGGGGTTCATCTGGCGCTCAGATATGCCTTCACGCACAGGTAAACACAGACTCCATGGGCATTCATGGTTGGCTGTTTTTATTGCGCATTCTCCGACGTTCCACCAGAGCAGCAGGAAGAGAATGGAATAATTTCTCTCATTTTCATTTTAATCACGCGCAAAGGTAGTGGCAGAAACAGGTAAAATTGGTATGTCTGTTATAAGCAGGGCATCAGTTGAGAAAAAGGGATCGGCAGGGCGAATGCGAAAAAAGAAACACATCATCATCCACATCGGTACCCACAAAACCGGCAGCACCACCATTCAAAAAGGCTGCTGCGACAATCGCGAGCGACTGCGGGCCAATGGCTGGCTGTTTCCTGTCACAGGCATGTACATTTTCGGGCAGCACAATATCGCCTGGGAGATGGCATCTGGGCACGCCCAGCCATGGAACTGGATCGGCGAATGGGTGCGTTACCGCCCCGAATGGGGCGGGATGGACCGTCTGCTGGCTGAAATTGAGGCAGCCGGGGTTGAGACAGTCATCCTCAGCTCGGAAGATTTTGACGGTTTGCAGACCGAACGGATTCAACTGCTGCGCGAACGTCTGGCAGAGTTCGAAATCGATATTGTCGTTTACCTGCGGGAGCAGGCTTCTTTGCTGCAATCCGCCTGGGCACAGTTCGTCCGGTCTGGTTTTGTCACCATGCCCTTTCCCACGTTTGTGGATGACATGCTGGCAGCACCAACCGAACAGCAGCGCTACTTCGGCGCATATGACCGATTCTTGCAGCCCTGGCGGGAAATCTTTGGCGCTGAACATGTGCAGGTGCGTTTTCTGTCACGTGATCTGTTCAATGACAATATCTTCTATGATTTTCTGCGTACCTGTGGGGTGGAGAATGTGGAAGGGTATCAGGTGCCGGATGACCAGAATGTGTCCCCCGGGCTGAAAAGCCTGACGCTGATCTGCTTACTCAACAAAAGTGTTGATTCGATGGAAAAGCGTTCTCAGGTAGCGCGGCTGGTGCAGGAGGTTGCCTATCAACAGGGCTGGAATGATCAAAAATTGAACCTGATCTCAGAAGAAATCTATCGCAAAGTGCAGGCGCATTTTGTGGAAAGCAATGCCTGGATGGAGCGTCATTACCCCGGCTGGCAGGCGGTGGCAGATCGCTTCCAGCCCAAACCGCTCAGCCAATTTGACCTTTCCGCCATGACTTCCGGGGAGATGCTGGCAGTCAGCCAGCACGTGCTGGCGCGGCTGTTGAATGACAATGTACCGCAGGGCTGGTAGAGGTTTTTCAGCGTAGATTGCCCTTGCCTCTGCCTGGGAAACATGTCAAAATGGTGGAAGACAAATCCACTGACGAATGAACCGGGAGGCATGATGAAATTTTCAGCAGGGTATTGGCAAATGCGGGAGGGGGTGGAGCCCCACTATGCGGTTCAGGTAATTGACACGAAAGTCGAGGCAGACCGTCTGACCGTGTATGCGCCCAGCCGCCGTATCCAGCACCGCGGAGACACCCTCAACATCGCCCTGTTGACGATTGAGTATTCCTCGCCGATAGCCAATGTCATTCGCGTGCGGGCGTACCATCACGATGGGTGGGTTGACCCGGGGGTGCATTTCCAGTTGTTTGAAGAGCAAGGCAACACAGTGTCAGTTTATGAAGACGACACTGCCGCCTGGTTGACCAGCGGTGACCTCACCGTGCGGGTTGACAAGGGCAATGATTTCCGCGCATCGTTTTTGGCGGAGGATAAGCCTTTGACCTACAGCGGTTGGCGCGGGTTGGCTCACCTTACCGTGGAAGGTGATGCCTACATGCGCGAGCAACTGGGGTTGGATGTGGGCGAGTGTGTCTACGGGCTGGGAGAGCGCTTCACGCCATTTGTGAAAAACGGCCAGGTGGTCGATATGTGGAATGAAGACGGCGGCACCAGCAGTGAGATCGCTTACAAGAACATTCCTTTCTATCTGACCAACCGCGGTTATGGGGTGTTTGTCAACCACCCCGAAAAGGTGTCTTTTGAGGTTGCCTCTGAGGATGTGGAACGGGTGCAGTTCAGTGTGCCAGGCGAGGTGATCGAGTATTTTGTGATCTATGGCCCTGCCCCAAAACAGATTCTGGAGCGGTACACGGCATTGACCGGACGTCCGGCGCTGCCGCCAGCATGGTCATTTGGTTTGTGGCTGACCACTTCGTTCACCACGCAGTATGACGAAGAAACCGTGACCTCCTTTATTGAAGGCATGGCGTCCAGAGATCTGCCCCTGCATGTCTTTCATTACGATTGCTTCTGGATGAAGGAATTCCAGTGGTGTGATTTTGAATGGGACAAGCGCGTGTTTCCTGACCCGCAAGGCATGCTGGCACGCCTGAAAGAGCGTGGTCTGCACATTTGTGTGTGGATTAACCCCTATATCGCGCAAAAATCGACACTGTTCGAGGAAGGCAAGCAACATGGCTACCTGCTCAAGCGGTCGGATGGTTCGGTGTGGCAGTGCGATCTATGGCAGGCGGGCATGGGACTGGTGGACTTCACCAATCCGGCAGCACGCGCCTGGTATGCGGACAAACTGCGCACGCTGGTGGAAATGGGCGTGGATTGTTTCAAAACTGATTTCGGCGAACGCATCCCTACCGATGTGGTCTATCACAATGGCGCCGACCCCATGCGCATGCACAATTACTACAGTTTCCTCTATAATCAGACCGT
>DSBE01000402.1 GCA_011053085.1 Chloroflexota bacterium | reverse complement strand
ATTCTACTCATTCTAGCACTCACACTTCTGCTGAGCGCTTGTGGAGAGGATGGTTTTTCGTTAGGGATGGCGGAACCCACTGTCACGCCAATTCCTGTCCAACCGATTGCTATTCGCAAACCCACCTATGAAGTACAAAGAGGTGATATCGTCCGCAACCATTTGTTAGTCGGTCGAATTGGCCCGGTGACCACTGTCACAGTTGAATTTGAATCCAGTGGCAGAATCGGGGCTCTCCATTTCTCTGAAGGAAGCATGGTCGAAGCAGGTGATTTAATTGCTTCTTTCGATTATCTGCCCGAACTTGAACGCGAAACCACCCTGCGGCAAATCGCCATCCGCCGTGCAGAAATTGCTATAGAACGTGCCGAAATGTTCTTAGATGCTGCCGAATCTGATTCCAATCCCAATCCGACCACCATTCAAGACAAACAGTGGGACTTAGAACTGGCACAATTGACGTATGAAGAATTGATGATCTATTTGGGCGAGCAGGTTGCCTCTGTTGATGCCGCCAAAATCGTCGCTCCGATCAGCGGCATGATCACCGAATTGCGCTTCCGCTTCGGCCAAAATGTGAATGCTTTTAACCCGGCCGTCACCATTGCCGACATATCAGAAACCACCCTGCTGGTTGACTCTTATGCTACCAATATCGAAGAATTGTATGAGGGCATGCCGGTGGCCATCCGTTTGTTCAATTCGACCGATGAACCTTTCAACGGTTATATCCGCCAAATGCCCTTCCCCTATGGTTCTGGTCCTGGCCGCGATGAAGACAAATGGATCTATGTAGAATTCGACAACCCCGAAGATGCTGAACAATTCCAGCTCAACGACCGCTTTGACATTATCGCCGAAACCGCCAGAGCGGATGATGTCTTGTGGCTGCCGCCTGAAGCCATCCGAACCTTTAGTGGACGCGTGTTCGTCATGGTTGAAGAAGATGGGCTGCAACGCAGCATCGATGTCAAAACCGGTATCACCAATGGTGAAATGACAGAGATCATGGAAGGCCTTGAAGAAGGCCAGATCGTCGTAGGACAATAAAACAGAGAATTGATCATGAAAATTATCCACCGAACAGGTTCACTGTTGCGCATTGTCCTCAAACGTATGACTACCCAGCCCTGGCTGGTCGTCGCCAAAACCCTCGGCTTGTTTGTCGGTATGGTGATGATGCTGGCTATTCCACTATACACAGACGCCGTGAATTTTCGTGTATTTTCCCGGACAACCTTAGATGCCCCCGACCGCCCCAGTTTTCCTCCCTTCTCAATCCTCAGCAACTATATAGGCGTATTCAATGGCCCGCTAAATTATGAGGAAATCGAAGAAATTGATGCCTATTACTGGGAAGGCGCATACACTGACTACATCGGTTTGCCCGTCAGACTGCAAGTCAAGAATATGCGTACCAACAATTTTCAGGTATTCCCTACCGGTGAATCAGAATTTGACTCCAAATTCGAGATCATGTACGCGGCGCTAAACTACATCAGCGATTTTGAAAAACATGTCACCGTCATCGACGGATCATTTGAAAACTGGGATGGACTTGTCGACCGTCGGCTGCCGGTGATGATCCATCAAGCCACTGCCAATGAAACCGGCATTAAAGTCGGTGAGCAATTCACCCTGGTCTCAAACTGGCGCGATGAGGATAACCAGCGCCAGCAGGCCCAAATTCCTGTAATCGTCACAGCCACCTATCGCCAGATCAATGAAAACGATTATTTCTGGTATTTTGGCACCACCAACACCCTCAAAGAACGTTTCATCATCAGCCAGGAGAATTATGCGGGTGCCCTTGCGAAAGCACTCCCCAACGAAGTGCATGCTGTCAGCTGGTTTCACTCATTCGACAGCAGTAACATCTCCTTTGACCAGACCGGCAAGATCCGTGATCGCATCGAAGGCGCTGGATTGAATGCCATGCAGATTCTGCCGGGCACCGCCACGGCGGTATCCCCGTTGAAATCACTCACAGATTTTGCCGAACAATCACGCACATTGAGCATTTACCTGTTCATCATCTGCGTGCCAATCATCATTCTGATCTTATTCTTTATCGGCATGGTATCAAAAATTGAAGTGGACAGCCGCCTCAACGAGATCGCCATTCTACGCAGCCGCGGCGCCACCCGTATTCAGATTGTATTGATCGAGGCCTTCCAGGCATTCGTGCTTGGCGTTATTGCCGCAGGTTTGGCAATCCCGGTCAGTCTATTGGTCACACAACTGATCGGGCGAACCCGCAGCTTCCTCGATTTTTCTCTCACCGGAGAATCACTGCGTGTGATCATCAACAACCCCATGCTGTACACCGCCGGCATTATGGTACTGATTGCCATGATCGCCCAGATCATCCCCTCCCTGTCAGCCTCAAAGCATACCGTACAGAGCTACAAACGCGAACAGGCGCGCTTGATCCGCAAGACCTGGTGGCAGCGTTTATACCTTGATTTCTTGCTGCTGGCGTTGGTGCTTGTCGGTATGGTAATGGTGCAGGACCTGGAACGCATCGGCTTTTATGATTTTGTTGGTGACAATTCCATTGCCTACTCATTGGTATACCTGCTGCCGATCTTCTTGTCAGTGGCGGTCAGCATGCTCTTTCTGCGATTCATGCCGATGGTGTTGGGTTTACTATCCTGGATTATGGGCAAAACCCGCAACGTCAATTTCCTCATGGCGGTGCGCGCTTTGCATCGCATGCCCAACGCCTATCAAATGCCGCTGATGTTGCTCATCATCACCGTCAACATTGCCGTATTCACAACCACACTTGCCAGCGCGGTTGACCAATATCTGACCGACCAGTTTTATTACAAAATCGGCTCAGAATTGCGCTTCATCGATTTTGGTGAAGATCCCTACATGGGTGTTGAAATCACCGGCAACGTTGAATCAGGCACTAATCCTTTTCAATCAGGCATCATCTTGCCAGGACAAGACGAGCCCAGCCAAAGCGCAAGCGCCAATATGCCCGAAGAATCATGGGCATTCTTGCCCGTTGAATACTACAGCCAGCTGCCAGGAGCATTGGCAGCCTCACGATTGGGTACTTACAGCATGCGGCCTGGCTTTACCAATGCTACCTATGGCGTCTTCTTTGGCATCGACCGCCTCGGGTTCAGTCAAGCAGCCTTCTGGCGCAAAGATTTCTCAGACCGTCCGCTGAGTGAAATGATGAATCAGCTGGCAGCTTACCCCAATGGCGTACTGATCTCTCGCACACTCGCCGACCGCTATGGCCTCACTATCGGCAGCCTCATCCCGGTGAATATTTACATAGAAGGCGATTCCATCAATACCGAGATGATCGTCGTCGGCATCGTCAATTACTTCCCCACCTGGTACCCAGACAAGGATGGCGACCTTATGGTGGGAAACCTCGATTACCTGTTCGCCATCGGCTCCGGCCCGTACCCCTATTCCGTTATCCTGGCAAGCCAGCCCGGGGCGGATTCACTCGAAATCGCCACGGCCATCAGTCAGAGAAGCAATATCAGTTGGAGAGACGGCGGCCGTGCCAGTTACATCATTCAGTCCTATCAAAAAGAACCTAACCGACAGGGTTTGTTTGGCATGTTGACCCTTAGCTTCTTGATCACTGCCCTGCTTTCTTTCCTCGGATTCCTGCTGTATGCCGTGTTCTCTCTCAGACGCCGTTTGATCGAACTGGGCGTACTGCGCGCTATCGGCCTTTCCTCAAAACAGATGGGGGCGACCCTCGCCTGGGAATTTCTCTCATTAATCTTTGGCGGCGCCCTGGTAGGCACGTTCATCGGCGTCTTTAACAGCCGCTTCTTCGTGCCTTTCATGCAGATCGGCACCGATACATTCTCACAAACACCCCCCTACTACATCACCATCGCCTGGGGTCGCATCTACCAGATCTATGGCTTGCTGGCTGTGTTGTTCATCATCCTGGTCTTTGCACTGGTGGCCTTTTTGAGGCGCATCAAGATCTTCGAAGCCATCAAATTAGGAGAAACGGTGTAACCATGGACCAACAACCCATTATCATTTGTGACAACCTGGTCAAAATCTACCAGTTACTGGGTCTCGAAATCGTAGCGCTGCAAGGCCTGGATTTCGTTGCCATGCCCGGTGAATTCGTTGCCATCGTCGGTGCCAGCGGTTCAGGCAAATCCACCCTGATGTCCATGATCGGCGGATTGGACCGCCCGACCAGCGGCTGGGTGCATGTCGCTGACTATGAACTCACCAAAATGAGTGAGAAAGAGTTGAACGATTACCGCCAGCGTGAGATCGGTTTTATCTGGCAGCATGCCTCCCGCAACCTTTTGCCCTACCTGACCGCACGCGAAAACATTCAATTGCCCCTGTTGATCAAAGGCGCGCTCAACGCAGAAAACCAGGCTTATATCGAGCAGCTGCTTGACCTGGTCGAGATGAAAGAACGCGCTGACCACCGCCTTTCAGAACTTTCCGGCGGTGAACAACAACGTGTGGCACTGTGCGTCGCGCTTATCAACCGTCCGCAAATCTTGCTGGCAGATGAGCCCACCGGTGAATTAGATTCCAATCTCGCCCAGCAAATGTTCACCACCCTGCGAAGATTACAGCGTGAACTCAATTTAACCATTGTGGTGGTCAGTCACGATATCGAAATTGCGCGCTTTGTCGACCGGGTTATGACCATTCGGGATGGCCGCGTGGCGACTGAGACCCTCAAACAGAAAAATGAGGTGGCTGATGGAGATGAGGGTGATGGTCAATCTGAACACGAACAAGAAGGCATCTATGAGGAACTGGGCATCTTTGATTCTGCCGGCAGTATCCACATCCCCGATGAATTTCGAGAACGTCTGGGCATCCAACGCAGAGCACGTATCGAATTGGTAGACGACGCCATCATCATTCGGGCGGTTGCCAATGATGATGAGACCACCTTGCAGACCATTCAACAAATCCGTGACAAAAAGACGGAAGCCTCGGTGAAAACCCAGGACAATGTTCTGGAGCGTATCTACCAGAAGGTGACCACCAGGCTGAAGAATCGCAAATCCATCAAGGGAAAATGAGCATGTCCGACAATACACAATCCAAGATTATTCAAGTAGAACAGGTTTCGCGCGTATATCAACTGCAAAGCTTTGCCCCGGTACATGCGTTGAGTGATATCAACTTAACCTTACAGGATGGCATCTTCTATGCTTTTAAAGGACGCTCCGGGTCTGGCAAGACCACCCTGCTCAACTGTATTTCAACCCTGGACAAACCCACCGAAGGCACAGTGACTGTCTTTGGCGAAAGTGTAAGTCAATTCGACCTGGAAACCGCCACCAACTGGCGCCGTTTACACGTCGGTTTTATCTTCCAGACCTTTGGCCTCACCCCAACCCTCTCAGCGTATGAAAATGTTGAAATCATGTTGCGCCTGAACAATGTACACCCAGACGAGCGTCATGAACGCGTGGTGGAATGCCTTGACATGGTGGGACTCAAACAGCGCGCCAACCACCGCCCACATGAACTTTCCGGCGGCCAGCAGCAGCGGGTAGCGATCGCACGCTCACTTGCCAATAAGCCTTCGATCTTGATCGCTGATGAACCCACCGGTGAACTGGATAGCAAAACCGCCTGCGATATCTTTGCGCTTTTTAAATCAATTGTGCAAATTGAAGGCCTGACTATTCTCATGGCCACCCATGACCCGCTGGCCGATGACTATGTTGACCAGATCATCAATCTCAAAGACGGCAGGATCATAGAATAGCCATAGTTGTTTACAGAGTTGATAAGTCGGTGGATTTGTTGAAATCCACCGACTTTTTATAAGATTTTTTTAATCTGTTAACAATTTAGCTATTCTATTTATTTTATTTTTCATCTATAATAGTAACAATTGTTGAGGAAGATCTTCAGCCCATTGGGTAGAAGGCCGTTTTGGTTTATCAGACGGTTTTCTGGGCGCGGATCGGTTTATCGTAAGAAGGATACGTTATGAAAATATTTAAGTTAAGGCGCACCTTTATCTATTTAATGGTCGTGGTGATCGCGCTTAGCGCTTTCACGTTTGTGCCCGCAGCGGGCACCACGGTTGAAACCGTGATCGTACAGGCGGCCAATGTCCAGGAAGCTGTTGCAGCGGTAGAACAGTTTGGCGGAGAGGTCACATCACATTTTGACCTCATCAACAGTGTCGCCGCCAACCTTCCCGCCAGCGCAGTAAAGAAATTGGCTGCCTCCTCTGGCATAGTTTCTGT
>DSBE01000360.1 GCA_011053085.1 Chloroflexota bacterium | reverse complement strand
TCGCAGATATTCGCGGAGAAGTCGATACGAATGTTTCCATCACTGTACTGCGATCTCCTGACTACCAAATGGAAGAGACTTTTTCCATCAAACGCGCAGAAGTTCCTCTGCCTTCATTGCTTGCGTACCTCGATGATGACTATCCGCAAATTGGTGTCATTAAAATCAATATCATCGCTGGTACAACCTCAGATGAATTAACCCAGGCTATCGAGTCATTGCAAGATCAGGGAGCTGATCGTTTTTTGATCGATTTGCGCAATAACGGAGGTGGTTTGCTTGATAGCGGTATCTCTATGGCCAAGTTATTTTTGGAGAAGGATCAGGTCATCATCAACCAACAAGCAAAAGGTGAAGCAATCAAAACGGTAAAAACCAATCAAAATGGCGAATATCGCGAACTTCCTCTGATCATTTTGGTGAATGAAAATACAGCCAGCGCAGCAGAAATATTTGCCGGTGCCCTGCAGGCGAATCGACGCGCATCGCTGGTTGGAAAAAATACCTACGGAAAAAATACCATCCAACTTGTCTTTGATCTACAAGACCAGTCTTCGATGCACATCACCAATGCCAAATGGTGGTTCCCTGCCTTACCAGATTTCAAGGAAGGCAGCGGCCTCCAACCGGATGTGCCATTTGATGATATTGATGGTATGGATCCTGTGGTATATGAAACTGCAGTGGAATTATTGCTCGCTTTCCCCTGAAAGATGGTCTTCCAACAAACGCTGATAATCTTCTCGGGTGTCAATATCGCGTAATATCATTGGATCAGGCCAATCCAGAAAGAAACAAGCAAAACCTTTCTGGATGGTTCTGCCGGTTTCATTGTCGTCCATGTTGACGATACGTCCGAACGTACTGCTGTTCCACAATACCGGATGTCCCGGCTTGCCTTCATAGGCAGGCAGGACCACATCACTATTGCCGTGATGATCAATCATTGACTTTATCAATGATTGATCCACGTAAGGATGATCGCCCAAAAACAAAAAGGCACCATCAACAGCATTTGGCAACACCTTGAAACCCGAACGCAGACTGCTGCCCATGCCTTTTTCATAGTCAGTGTTGTGAACAAACTTGATATCCAACCCAACCAATGACCGCTCAATCGGCCCCAGCCAAGCACCCAAAACCACAATGACGGGTGAAAGACCAGCCTCTATAGCATGCAAAGCAATATGGCGGATCAGCGGCTGACCATTCCAATCAACCAGCACTTTCTGTCCGCCAAACCTGCTGCTCTTGCCTGCTGCAAGAATAACGGCAGCAAAGGAGGGCTGTTTACTGGTCAAGCTTGATTTTGCCCAATCCAGCCAACACCCGCTCAGGTGTCAGCGGAAATGTGTGGAACCAGACACCGGTTGCATCGTGAACCGCTGCCATGACGGCTGGTGCAAATGCAAGGTAGGGAAGCTCACCCACACCACGGGCGCCCCACGGCCCAAATGGGTCAGGATATTCCAACAAGCGAGATTCCACCTTTTTTGGAATATCAAGGACAGTAGGGATCAAATAGGTAGACAACCGGTTGGTTCGAGCGCGTCCATTTTCCTGGATGAAATTTTCTGTGATGACATAGCCCAACGCCTGCGCAATACCGCCTTCGATTTGCCCAACAACCTGCTGCGGATTGATTGCCTTGCCAATGTCGTCTGATACCGTCACATTCTCAATAAAAATTTGGCCGGTATCGGTATTCACGGAGACCTCAACCATTTCTGCGGCATAAGCATAGGTAAAATTGGGCATGCAATACCCGGTATCGGGATCAAAATTGGAGGTTTGGGGAGCCAGATATTTGTGGGTGACCTTTACCGGCCGTTCACCGATCTGCCAGCGATGGAGTGCAATGGCTGTGGCTTCTTTGATTGCATTCCCAGCCATGAAGGTCATGCGTGATGCGGAAACACTGCCTGAACTCTTTGAGCTGGCAGTATCGGAATAGTCCGTTTCAACTATCGCCAAAGCAACCCCCAAACCTTCCGCTGCCATTTGCTTGATGACAGTATGCGCCCCCTGCCCTACTTCGGCAGCTGCATGGCGTAGAATCACTTTTTCAATTGCATCTTCGCCATACAGTTCGATAATCGCCCAACAATGTTCGGGATAACCGTAAGAAAAGCCAATGTTTTTAAATCCAGAGGCGATCCCTTTACCCCTTTTTATTACTGATTCAGCTTGCTTTTTTTCATTAGCTTTTTGCCAAACGCCTTTCTCATCGCGGGTGTAACCAGAAGCCAGGGCACAGTCTGCCAGCACCTCTTCCATGGTCACTCCCTCTGGGATGGGCGTATCTACATTGATCAACGAACCTGGTTGGTAGACATTGCGCATGCGGACTTCTACTGGATCCATACCAAGGGCTGCTGCCAGGTGGTTCATTTGCATTTCGCCGGCAAATAGCCCTTGTGGTGCACCAAAACCACGGAAGGCTGCCCCCGGAATGTTGTTTGTGTAAACGGTGTAAGCATCAATGCTGACATTGGGGATTTCGTAAGGGCCGTTACAGACCAACACGGAATTTCCCAGCACCTTGTTTGACGTGTACATGTAGGCGCCGGCATCCGACACAATTTTGTTGTAAGAAGCAATGACTTTGCCCTGTTTGGTTGCTCCCCATTTAGAATAAATGCGGTATTCATGCCGTTTTCCATGCCCTATGATGGATTCTTCGCGGCTCCAAATAGATTTGACAGGCCTTTTTATGCCCATCGCTGCCAATTTTTTGACTGCTAACGCAAGAACGATCTGCAAGGACATATCTTCACGGCCGCCAAAGGCACCACCGATAGCAGGATAGATTACACGTATCCTGTCAACCGGCATGGCCAGCGCATGCGCGATTTGTTCCTGATCTTCATGTGTCCACTGTCCAGCAACAATGACAGTGATGCGTTCTTCTTCATCGAGATAAGCCACACCAGCCTCAGGCTGTAAGTAAGCATGTTCCTGGACAGGTGTGACGTACTCGTTTTCGATGATGATATCGGCGTTGGAAAATGCCTCCTCCACATCGCCTTTTCTTACCCGATCATACCAGGCGATATTGTTTTTCACGTGCGGGTGAATATCAACTTCTTCTCCCGACATGGCAGCCACTGGATCAACCACGACCGGCAGATCCTCATATTCTATCCGTATCAATTTGCAGGCTTCAGCGGCAACTCTCTCTGTTTCTGCTACCACACAGGCAACCTGGTCGCCGATGAAGCGCACATGATCTGCATTAACTTTTGTAGATCCCGGACCACACAAGACAGGTTGATCATTTACCTGCAGGCCATATTCATTGTTGGGTACATCGGGTGCGGTCAGGATTGTAACCACACCCGGGAATTTCTCCGCCTCAGTGGTGTCGATGGAGAGTATGCGGGCGTGCGGCCGTTCTGCAAATACCACCTTCAACCACAGTTGGTCAGGAAACTGAAAATCACCGGGGTATTTTGCTGCGCCTGTGACCTTGTCAACAGCATCGATTCTTTTAACAGATTGATTAATGATTGACATTTCGCTTCCTATACATGAAAGAAGAGGATTTTATCGTTTATAGTCGCCACCCCTGAATTTTTGTTGCGGGGCATCTACTGGACTGTAGTGTTTTGGCCCAAAGGCGGAATTAATGACAAAGGTTACCAGCATAAAGATGATATACAACAAAAAGCTGACGATGAGGGTCAGGCCAATTTTTATATAAAGGTAAGGGTCACCGCCCTGTGTTTGATTAATGAAATCGTAAGGTATTTGCACCCAGCGATATTGTTGGTTGAAGTCAATCAGTAAAAGACTGCCTGTGAAACCAATGATGGGAATCAATACTACCATGATGCATCCTACTGTACGCCAGATAGGGTGAATACCCTTTTGTAGTTCATCTTCCTTCTCTCCGTGTCGAAAACCCATTTTAAACCTCTTTCTCTAACGATTCTGCTGCCTTTTCGATAGCTTTGATAATGGTGTAATAACCTGTGCACCGGCATAAGTTGCCAGAAATGGCTTCACGAATTTGGTCAGGAGAAGGACTGTCGATTTCCTCCAGTAATTTTGTGGCTGACATTACAAAGCCGGGTGTGCAAAAACCGCATTGCACAGCCCCTTCATCCACAAATGCCTGCTGCACAGGCGATAGGATGCCATTCTGTTGCAGTCCCTCGATGGTGGTAATAGCCGCGCCGTGCGCTCGTTCTACAGGAATCAGGCAGGCGAGAACGGCCGCATTGTCCATGAAGATGGTACAGGCGCCACACTCCCCTTCGCCACAACCCTCTTTTGTGCCTGTTAAAAGTGCGTTATCACGAAGAAATTTAAGCAAAGTAATGCCGGGTTCGTATGTTCCCGTGAAATCTTTCGAGTTGATTGTGCAATGGATATTTTTGTCAATCGCCTCTTTGGCTTCTGCTTTGTGCAATGGATTTTGTTGATCGCCCCATAACACCGCAGGTTTTTCAGAGAACACGGACGAAGTGTTTTGTGAAATGCACTCCTCCAAACAGTTTTTCACCAAAACAGCGGTCATTTCTTCACGGTATGATTGAGAGGATCGTATGTCAGAGATTGGCGAGACGCTTTGCTGTGCCAACGCGCAGACCTGATCGACATTTATTTCCGTCAGTTTTTTACCTATCAGATATTGTTCCGCTTCTGTGGCATGGACGATCACGGGGGCAACTGACCCAAGCGTTATTACAGCTTTGATGACAATACTATCTTCTACGGAAAGTATCATCCCGCAGTTGACCAATGAAATTGCCTGTGCTTTTCTCAAACCCAGTTTTCGGAAGGATGCTCTGTCGGTGGTTTTGAGGGCTGGAAATCGCACCTCTGTTACCAGTTCATTGGGCTGCATGACTGTTCGTCGGACACCAGTATAAAAAGCAGATAAGGGAACAACCCTTTTTCCAGCGGTAGAGAGCAGTTCCACCTCCGCGTCGAGTGCCATCAACGGAGTGATGGCATCGTTTGCAGGTGAAGCGGTGATCAGGTTGCCTGCCACGGTACCGCGGTTGCGAATCTGTGGAGAACCGATGGTACGGCAAGCGCGCACCAATATCGGCGCATACGTCTGGAGTGATTCTGAGGCGACTACGTCACTATGTGAAACGTTGGCATCCAGATGAATAATTCCGCGATCATCAGCCCAAATCTTGCCGGTATTTGGTATGCGTGAGATGTCAATTAATGTCAAAATATCTTGATGCAAACCATCGCGGAACTCGACCATCAGGTCAGTCCCGCCTGCTATAATCCGGGCGGCACCCAAATGCTTCTCCAACAATTGGGCGGCTTCTTCAAACGATGTTGGAAAGTAGTACTGCTGCCACATTTCGGTTATTTCGTTCCAAAGGTATCGATCAGCAAACGCACATCACCGCCAACAGAATAAAGAATGGGGCTGGTACAGCCATTTTTCATGTACTCCGCTACTTTACTGCGGGCTTCGTCAGGTGTGCCTGAGGCTGTGATGCGGTGAATCAGGTCGCGTGGCACGAGGTGTTTTGCGCGTTGAATCTGCTCATGGGTGGCTGGCCAACCCAGGATGGATTGAATCTCAGCGACAACAGTATCAGAAACGCCGGAGGCTTTGGCAATGTGCGGCTGTTGGGCGAGGTATTGCGTGAGCAGTTCACGCGTATTGTCGATAGCAACCTCATGGTCATGGTCAACCGAACACACGATCAACTGTGGACGATCGATATCTTCCACGCGTCTGCCAACTTTTTTCGCGCCTTCATCCAGCAATTCCATGGCTTCGAGATTGTAAGATGGTTCGACGCAATAGTTCAGCACCACACCATCAGCGATCTCACCCGCCATTGTCATCATTTGAGGTCCGGTAGCGCCGATGTAGAGGGGCACGTTGCGCGGTTCTGTACGTCCGTGTACAACATCTAACTCTATCCCATCAACATGTACGAACTCACCATGATAGGTTACAGTCTCAAGGTTCAAGAGCCGCCGCATGACTTCGATGGTTTCGCGCATGGCCAGCAGTGGTTTCCTGCGGTTGATGCCGACATTTTTTGCCAGCGGATCCCACCACGCCCCAATCCCGCAAATGATGCGGTTGGGCGCCAGATCGTCTAATGTAAGAAATGTTGCTGCCAGAAGGCCGATATTACGGGTCCAGTTGTTAATGACACCGGAACCGACTTTGATTTTTTCTGTGACAGCTGCATAGGCTGCCATCGGCACAATCGCGTCACGAACCAGGCGGCTCTCAGCTTGCCAGACGGCCTCAAACCCCTTTGCCTCAGCGTATCGAACGTAATCCAGGCCGTCACGTAAG
>DSBE01000291.1 GCA_011053085.1 Chloroflexota bacterium | reverse complement strand
GCACGGCTTTGCATGGTTTGCGGCACCCAATCGGCATTGGTGAATTGTTTTAACGCGTCAAAGTGGGTGTATTCGACCACCGGGATTGCATCAATGGTGATTGGATCATGTGAGATGTTGGTGATGATTATACGGCGAATCTCTGCCTGGTAATGGGAGGGTACAAATATGGTGATTTCCGCCCTGACGCCATTACGTTCACTGATGATGGTGGTGTAGCCCAGTCCCACATGGCATTCATAACGATCCAGTGGTTTTAATGTAGGGGTGTAGAAGGGGGAAAAGATATCATACCCATTTTCCTGGTGGATACGTACATACAAGCCTTCACCTTTGAAATCTGAAGAGGGCAATTGCGGAATATATTTGGTAATGCGATTCAGGGCAGGATCTTGTTTACAGATCAGCGCCCCGCCGGTGTGGTCGACAAATCCGCCGAAATTGAGCGTACCAATATAATTGATCCACTTCACGGGGGTGAAGAGGTTGGTGATGACGTATTCTCTTGCTGCATCATCAAAATAACCGTATTGCATACTGCCTCCCTTAAGACTGGCTTTCGCCGATTTTTACAAGCACATTGACGGTGGCAGGAGTAGCGGGCTGGAGAATTATCGTCCCATCAATTGCCTCGCCATTCACCAGCAATTGGATGTCATTACCGCTGCCAATACGTTCTGCTTGGATGTTATAGGTGCTTCCGCGGTATTGACGGGTGGCTGTAAAGCCCTGCCAGTTCGATGGAATGCGCGGTTCTACCCGCAGGCCATCCCACTCAGGACGGATACCCAGGATGTATTTGGCGATGGCGACATAGTTCCATGAGGCAGTGCCGGTCAGCCAGGAATTCTTTGCAAGACCAAAATCAACAGAATCGCGTCCGGCAATGGTCTGGCAATAGACATAAGGTTCTGCGCCATGGATCTCACTGATTTCTTCTCGGGCGGAGGGATTGATGCGCAAGTAATAATCATGCGCCTGGTCACCGTTGCCAAGCAGCGCTTCTGCGATCATGATCCATGGATTGGTATGGCAGAAAACGCTGGCATTTTCTTTGTAGCCCGGGGGATAGGAAGAAATCTCTCCTTTGTCCAGAT
The DNA here is from genome assembly GCA_011053085.1 of Chloroflexota bacterium. GTDB lineage: Bacteria > Chloroflexota > Anaerolineae > Anaerolineales > Anaerolineaceae > SpSt-1165. Next base: position 5,309 of record DSBE01000291.1, on the reverse strand, counting down.
AGTAGCGTGAATAGGCAGGTTGATGTAATAGCAGTCCATGCGGGGTTGCCAGGCGCTCTTGAACCGCTTTCAGGGCTTTTTGGGCGTAGCCATTTTTTATGCCAATACCCGCCATGATATTGATACCCTGCGGTTCGATAAAGATTTTGCCTTCTTGGCATTCATGCGAACCAACTTTTTCACCGGCATTGTCATAAGCTCGCAAGAACCACTCCCCATCCCAACCGTACTCCAATAATACAGTCTCCATGGACTCAGCACAGTGTTCATAATATGCCACTCTGTCCGTGTCACCTTTGCGTTCAGAAATTTGCTGCATCTCTTTGGCTGACATGATGAAGAGACCTGCAATTAAAACAGATTCGGCAGTGTTGCCATCCATATTGGTTGTGGTTTGGAAGGACTCGCCGGGAGTGTCAGAGAAGCAATTCAGGTTCAAACAATCGTTCCAATCTGCTCTACCGATGAGCGGCAAGCCATGCGGGCCAAGACGGTCAAGGGTGTATTGGATCGCTCGCTGCAAATGTTCGTACAACGGTGTTTCGCTGCCTGGCTGGTTTTCGTAAGGAACCTGTTCATCGAGTATGCTATGATCACCGGTTTCTTTCAAGTATTCGGCTACGGCCAAAACCAGCCAGTGCGGGTCGTCGTTGAAGTTGGAACCCACCACGTCATTGCCTCGCTTGGTCAATGGCTGGTATTGGTGGTAAGCGCCGCCGGTGGCCAATTGTGTGGCTGCCAGGTCGAGGATACGTTCTCTGGCGCGTTCAGGGATGATCTGGACAAAACCTAATAAATCCTGGGTAGAATCGCGAAAACCCATACCGCGGCTGATGCCTGTTTCATAGTAGGAAGCTGACCGGGACAGGTTAAAGGTGACCATATTCTGGTAGGGATTCCAAATATTCATCATACGATTGGTGTGCTCACAGGGAGTTTCAACCTGGTATGACATCAGCAACTTGTCCCAGTAAACAGCCAGTTGTTGAAAAGCAGTGTCTACATTTTCATTATTGAGGTATTTTGTGATGCGCTGTGTGGCTTGTTTTTTGTTGATGATTTGCGAACCAGGTGGATCGAATTTGTCATCTTTGGCATTTTCCTGATATCCAAGCAAGAATGTGATTTGTTTGGTTTCATTCGGAACAAGTTTCAGCCTGACATGATGGGATCCAATTGGCGACCAGCCGTGTGCAATTGAGTTACGAGATTCTCCCTTGATGACGGCTTGGGGTTCATGAAACCCATTGTACAGGCCGGTAAATTCTTTGCGCTGGGTATCAAATCCGACGATGGGTTCAGAGCAGGCAAAGAAGGCAAAATGATCACGCCTTTCGCGGTATTCGGTTTTGTGGTAGATGACACCGTTCTCAACTTCGACTTCACCAATATTCAAGTTGCGCTGATAATTGGAAGAATCGTCGGCGGCATCCCACAGGCAAAATTCGATGAAGGAAAAGAGGGAGAGATTTGCTTCTATCTTGCGGTTGTTGCTGACCTCGACTGTCCATATTTCAAGGGGTTCATCCAGCGGTACGAAATACCTTAGCTGGGCATTGATATCTTTGAGTGACGATTCGATGATGCTATAGCCAAGGCCATGCCGGCAGCGGTAATGATCCAATGCGGTGCGGGTTGGCTGCCAGGTTGGGGACCAGTATTCGCCAGTATCATTGTCTCGAAGATAGATATAACGACCGCCATTGTCCATCGGAACATTATTGTAACGGTAGCGTGTAAGGCGGCGCAAGCGCGCGTCTGTGTAGAAGGAATAACCACCGGCAGTGTTTGATATCAGCCCAAGGTACTGGCTGTTCCCCAAATAGTTAATCCACGGCTGCGGGGTGGCAGGTTCGGTGATCACATATTCGCGAGAGGCGTCATCAAAATAACCGTATTTCATTTATTTTCTCCTGAATTATTAATTGTGTATGAAGCGTTACTCACGTAGATTGGCGAGTAACAAGGCTGGGGCGTATGATGGTTTGGAAAACCTCACCATCGGGATTGTCCATCACTTTCAATAAAGTTTCCACCGCCAGATACCCCATCTGGTGAATAGGTTGGTGAATAGTGGTCAGGGGTGGTTTCTGCTGTGCGGTGAGGGGTAGGTTATCAAAGCCGATTACAGCGATGTCTTCGGGAATGTGCAATTCTGCTTCGCGAATTGCATTCATGGCACCGATCGCCATCATGTCGCTGGCAGCAAAGATGGCATCTGGTTTGAAAGCAAGCAGCTTTTTGGCACAGGTGTAACCACTTTCCTGTAAAAAGTCTCCCTCAATAATCAGGTTTTCTTCTATGACCAATCCGTTTGCATGAAGAACATTACAATAACCCGTCAGGCGTTCCTCCCCGGCAAACATATCCTGAGGTCCGGTGATGGTGGCGATGCGTTTGTATCCGCGATCGACAAGATGCTGTGTAGCAAGCTCTGCCCCTGCTAAATTATCAAGATCCACATAATTGAGGTCGAATTCATAAGCATGGCGTCCGATGATGACAAAAGGCAAATTGCTTTGCAGTAAGGTGTCGATCATAGGCTCATCAAAATTAATGGAGGCGGTGATGAAGCCATCAACAATGCCATGGTTGAGGTATTTTTTTATGGATGATCGTTCGATCTCTGGTTCAGTCAACCAGAGTAACAAGGCATAATCGTTGTTTTCACAGGCTTTTGATATGCCTTGTGCCAGCAGTTGGAAGTAAGGATCTGTGAAAATAAAATTTACTGTTTCAGGGATGAGCAAACCGATGGTATTGATCTTGCCAGTAGCCAATGCGCGGGCAGCCTGGTTGGGGTGAAAATTTAACTCCTTGATAATTTTGGTGATCTGCTGGCGGGCTTTTTTGCTGACCCCGGGTTCACCATTGATCACGCGAGAAACCGTAGAGCGAGAGTAGCCGCTTTTCTCAGCAATATCTTCGAGCGTGTGTGCCATCATCAACCTCTTTCTGTAAATGATTGGTGGTTGGGAGCGCTCCCAATTCTATAGTAGCGCAACCCGTTCACGCTGTCAAGATGAAATCGTTGTCAGTGACACTGAAGCCAGCGCGAATACATCACCAGGCTGCCAGCCACCGAAACGTTGTAACTGACTTTATGAATTGATTCGACTGTGATTATGGCATGGCATTGCTCAAGAATGGCTGACGGCAGGCCATTGGCTTCTGACCCTAAGAGATAAACACATCGTGCAGGATGATGATATTCTCCCAAGGGATTTCCGGTGAGTTCCACCCCGACCAGCTGGCAGCCATAAGGAAGACTGGCTTTGAACTGGTCAAAGCTTGTGTAACGGCGGTAAGGAATATGCCGCCAGACGGCTTCGGTGTCGCTGTGCTGCCGAGGGTGAGCTTTGCCGATGGTGAAGATACCGGCAGCACCCAATTGGAAAGCACTGCGCCACAAAGTACCGATATTTTCGGTATGAAGTGGCTGGTAAATGCCAATCTCAAAATAATTGGGTTGGTCAACTTGCATGATGATTTGATTTATACTTTGTTTGAACTTTGGCGGTGCAAAGGAGAAAAATATGAGCAAACCGATTGTTGCTGTTACCCGAATCATACCAGAGACTGGTTTGGCCATGTTGCGAGATCGTTGCGAATTGCGTGTGTGGCAGGATGAATTGCCGCCTTCGTATGCAGAGTTGTGTGTACTGGCTGAGGGCGCAGCAGGCATTTTGTGTTTGCTGTCAGATAGAATTGATGATAGTGTAATGGATGCCGCTGGCAGTAACATAAAGGTGATCAGCAACTATGCGGTGGGCTATGACAACATCGATCTGACGGCTGCGCGGAGAAGGAATATCAGGGTAGGCAACACGCCTGGTGTTTTGACAGAAACCACGGCAGACCTGGCATTTGCCTTATTGCTCTCTGTGGCAAGGCGGATCGCTGAAGGGCATGCTTATGTGCAAGCGGGCCGCTGGAAGACCTGGGGGCCTGAATTGCTGCGCGGTTATGACCTGTCTGGTAAGACATTGGGCATCATCGGTTTTGGCCGGATTGGTAAAGCGGTTGCGCGCAGGGGTACTGGTTTCAATATGAGAACCTTATTCTACAGCCCAAGTGCTGAACAGGAAACCTTTGGAGAATTTAATGCTTCCAAGGTTGATTTGGATACAGTGCTTAAGGAATCTGATTTTCTCTCCCTGCATTGCCCGCTGAATGAAGCATCCATGTATATGATCAATCGGGAAGCTTTGATGAAAATGAAGAAAACTGCCATTCTGATCAACACCGCACGCGGCAAAGTGGTCGTGCATGATGATCTGGTGGAAGCGCTTGAAAAAGGCTGGATCGCTGGCGCCGGGCTGGATGTGACGGATCCGGAACCAATCAATAGTGACAGTCCCTTGTTGTCAATGTCCAGCGTCATCATTACACCGCATGTTGGTTCTGCCACTTATGAAACTCGTTCGCGGATGGCAGTGATGTGCGCTGAAAATATTCTGGCTGGACTGGAAGATCGTCCGCTGCCTTATCAGGTGGTTTGATCTCAATCTTTGCAGCAACTGCTGTTGGCATCAACTGTGGCAGGAATAGTGGAGCGCAGTAAGGTTGCATTGGTTTTGGCAATCAATTCATAGTCACCAAGCGCTGCCGGCAACAGACAGAATGACACTGCTGACAAATCCAGGCTATTGATGTTGATGCTGCCTTCAATAACGCCCCAAATTTCTAACGAACTGCCATCACAGCTGCCTGTAATTCTGGATCCTGCTGCTGCCTGTAGTCGCTCGGTGCAAAAATACTCATTTTCGCACAAAACTGTTGATTGAATGCCAGGCTGGTGCTGCTTGATTTGGGCAGTCGGCAAGGACGGTTCTACCTGTTCAAAATTGATGACATCCATGGCTTTGTCGATGTGCAATTCTCGTGCATTGCCGTGGCTGTCTACGCGGTTCCAGTCATAGACACGGTAGGTGGTATCCGAGTTTTGTTGGATTTCAGCGATGACGATTCCATCGAGGATGGCATGCAATGAACCAGACGGTACACACACATGGTCACCTGCTTTTACGTCAAGATAATGCAGATATGGTTCGAGATGTCCCTGTTCGATGCCGGCTCTGAATTGGTCGGGGGTTGTGCCATGCTTGACTCCGAGAATGATCTGGGCACCGGGTTTTGCGTCAAGCACCACCCACATTTCGGTTTTTCCTAATTCATTGCCTTCGTGGGCCAGGGCGTAAGGGTCTTTGGGATGTACCTGCACGGAAAGGCTTCGATTGGCATCTAACAACTTCACCAACAGAGGGAATTTGCCCCGCTCTACGGCCCAAGCAGCATTGCTGCCAATG
>DSBE01000048.1 GCA_011053085.1 Chloroflexota bacterium | reverse complement strand
GCCGGAGTTGAAGGTCATCTCCAGATTGGCACCGGTAATCATATTACGGCATTTTACACGGATAGTGGCTTTGCCGCGGCCGGGTTTGTTGTGGCTGTATTCCAGCACCTTCCACAGAGTAGAATCATGCTCAAAGGTGACACCTTTACGAAGTTCATTTACATCAATCATACATCTGCCTCATTATCTACATATTCCAATGGTTTATGCCTTCCAGAACCACTGCCCGGGCTGAGGTAAAAGTGCCGGCTTTCTGTTAACAAAGTGGCCGCCCTTTGACCAGACGAGAAGATGGAAACCTGGAAAAACACGCCATGATTATATCGTGAATCGAATGAATGGGCAAATGCTGTTTCTGTCAAGAAAAGCAAAACGGCGGCAGGGGAAGAACTCCCGCTGCCGCCGTCACCTTTGTAAAGTCAATTAACCAATTTCAGGATCGATCAAACCATAGGTGTCATTACGGCGTTTGTAAAGCACATTCACCTTGCTGGTGTTGGCATTGTAGAAAATGAAGAAATTCTCGTGACCCAGCAATTTCATCTGCTCTAACGCCTCTAACTCATCCATCGGATACAGAGTAAAGGTCTTGCGCCGCACAATCTCAGCCGTCTCTTCCTCTTCAAAGTCTTCTAAATCAGAATAATCGAGATAGTCATCCGGCACCACTGGCTGTGCCTGTTTCTTGTCCCAGTGTTTGCCCTTATAACGGCGAATTTGGCGGTCCATCTTGTCAACCGCCACATCAATAGCAGCGTTCAGATCAGCCGCGCGTTCTTCCGCACGCAAGAGAATCCTCTTGCCAGTCAGTGTGATCTGCGCCACATTGCGTTCATTGGCATCGCGCGCATTTTTCTCATGGGAAAGGTCAACCCTGATTATATCCAGCACAGGCAAATGCCGGATAAACCTGGCAACCTTTTTATTGACATACGAATCGATCGCATCGGTCAACTCCATGTTTCTGGTATAAACTTCAATTTGGGTATCTTTTTGGAAATTCATTTTATTCTCCTTGGTTAGGTTGAAAGAAAAAATGAGTGAAACATATCTCAAACTATGAAACAACTCCCTTTAGGGCAAGACAGGGAGTTCGTCTGCCAATGTCAATAGCCCCTCGCGCATGAACCCGGCACGCGCCACCGTCAAACCATACACGCGCAGCGCTCCGGCGTCTTTTAATGCCTGGGCGCAAGCGCGCAATGTGGCGCTGCTGGTGCAAACATCATCAATGACCAGCACCGTTTTGCCTTCACACAAAGCATGCTGCGCCGCAAAAGCATCGGCTGCGTTTGCAATGCGCTGCTCTAATGTCAATCCTACCTGACTGGCTGTGTGGCGCAGCCGCAGCAAGGCTCGTTCTTTCAGGGGGATGCCTGTCAGTCGGTGAAATGCCCGTGCAATCATCAACGATTGATTATAGCCGCGTTCGCGCCGCCGCACGCCAGAGACCGGCACCGCCGTGACCAGGTCAACTTGCCAGCCTTGCTGTGCAAATAAGTCTGCCAGCATCTCACCCAGCGGCAGTGAGAGCGACAGGCGGCTGTAATATTTCAAACCGTGAATGGCTTTTCTCAGCGCGTCTTCATACAAAGCCCACGAACGCACCCCATCGAAAGCCGGTGGCGACTGGCGGCAGAAAACACACAACCCCTGTCCCTGATACGGAATGCCACAAAGCGGACAGACACTTCCCTCAATGATTTGTAGAGAAGCCTTGCATTCATCACAGAAATCCACCCCCGCTTTTTGACAACTGACGCAACTGGGCGGAAACAGCCAGTCGAGGGCTGCCCAGCCAACATGCATATTTCGGTTTTTCGTTAAGGTGCTTGATGGTGTTGATGATGCAAGAGAGTGATCGGTTGGATTCATGTCCATGACACTTTCTTTTAATGCTACCAGAAACAGCCGGGGATTGCAAAAAACGTAGATGAATTAACGAATTACTAGTGAAGGAAGAGGCTGTCCTATAAGTAACAGGGCAGCCTCCAAAGGCTAACTATAGTTTGCTTTAGAACACATTCATCATACCACTGGAAAACACCAGGAAAATTGCCGGGGTTACCAAAACGATGATTAAGGTGGGGAAGATCAACAGCGTCATGGGCAGAAGCATCTTCAGGGGCGCTTTTTGGGCTTCCTGCTCAGCGCGCTGCTTGCGCCGCACCCGCATCTGGTCTGATTGAATGCGCAGTACTTTTGACAGGCTGACGCCCAACTGCTCCGTTTGAATCACTGCCGCAATAAAACTGGTCAGGTCTGCCACCCCCAACCGGTCTGCCATAGCCCGCAGGGCCTCGCGGCGCGATTTGCCCAGCTGAATTTCGCGGTTGACACGGGCAAACTCCAGCGAGAGCTCCGTCTGCCACTTTTCTGCCACCTTACCCATGGCAGCATCAAAACCGAGGCCGGCTTCCACACAAACCGTCAACAGGTCCAGTGCGTCTGGCAGAGCATGGGTAATATTTTTTTGGCGGCGGTCAATGCGGCTTTGCACCATCATGGCCGGCATGGCAAAACCAATCACTGCCCCAACCACCACCAGGATGACCTTAAAAAGAATGGACATATTGGCAAAACCGATGCTGAACAGGAAAGCAAAAAGGCCGCCAAGAATAAACATCACCACAAAGCGGGAAGCCAGGTACAGAGTAGCATCCAGTGTAGCGCCCAGGCCGGCATGTTCCAATTTTTTGCGTGTATCTTCCAACACATTCTGCGGGGTGAATTTTTCAAGGAATTTACCCACCGCCTGTGCCATGGGTACGATGATACGATCCCGGAAAGGCTGCGACATCTCCAATTCTGCCAGGGTGGTTTGCGGATCGTCTTCTGTCAGTTCTTGCAGGCGATCATCGAGCAAAGTATCTGCCCGATCCGTGGGTGTTCGTCGGGCCACCACCGCCAATGAAATACCAATACCCAGCAATACGACAAAGAAGATCACAATACCAATGATGACACTGCTGTCCATAGGTACCTGCCTTTCACACCTCGATATTGGCGAGTTTGTTCATAATGAAATAGCCCATCATGATCAAGATCGCTGCCAGCCCCAGCGCACAATAGCCGCAGGGGATACCGCCAAACAGATTGTTGTTCTCGGGTAAGAAGAATTGCATCATGTATTCGCGATTTAATAAAAACAACACACCCAACACAATGATTGGCAGAAGTGACAAAAACTTACCAGAATACATCACCTGTGTGGTGAGTGTTTTGATCTCACCTTTGATCCTGATACGTTCACGGATGGTCTCAGAAATGGTTTCCAACATCTCTGCCAGGTTGCCGCCAACTTCTTTCTGCACATTGATTGCGGTTATCACCAGGTCAAGGTCGTCACTTGGGATGCGCCGCAGAAGGTTGTCCAGCGCATCTTCCATTGCCAGGCCCAAACGCATTTCCATAACCACCCGGTGAAACTCATCCTTGATCGGAGGCGGCATTTCACGGCTGACTGCTTCCATGGCTTGCATGGTCGAATAACCCGCGCGAATACCGTTGGTCATCAAAGCCAGCATATCTGGTAGTTGTGAGTCGAATTTGGTCAGGCGTTTGCCCTGCGCGCGATTCACATACCAGCGTGGAACAAACAGCCCCAGAATGACGCCGATCAAAGCGCCAATGATATGCGATCCGCCAATGAAGTAAAAGACAATTCCCAAAAAGACACAACATACGAAAATGAGCGCCAGATATTCACCCGCTTTCATCTTCAAATCTGCCTGCGCCAGTTTTTTCTGGGTGCGTTCAGACCAGGAGGTGCCTTGCACTTGTTTGTCAAGCCAATCTACCAGCGGCTTGTCAGCTTCTGCCTTGAGCAGTTCTTCAATGTCTTCTTCACCTTCCGCTGTATCTTTCAGAATTTGCTCCAGGCGTTCATTGGCAACACTGCGGTTTGAACGGACTGAAAGCACCACACCGATAATGAGCATTACAATTGACAGACAAAAGGCAGCCCCAAAAATAATCAGTGGACTCATAGCTCGCTCCCCGTTCTGTTATGATAGGATCGATTTCTCCTATTTTGGCTGACAATCACCGTCCTGCTCATCTGCGCCGCGCTCCTGACCCCACACCAAATACCGAAGGCGACAGGCGAATGCCAGCTGCCTCAAATCGATCCATGAATTTGGGGCGCAATCCCGTCGGGCGCAGCTGACCCAGCACTTTGCCATCTTCGAAACCGCTCTGCTCAAACACAAACAGGTCAGTCAGCGTGATCACATCACCTTCCATACCAGCCACTTCGGTGACATAAGTAACTTTGCGTGAACCGTCGCGCATGCGTTCCTGGTGAATGATCACATCCACTGCCGAGGCAATTTGCTCACGAATCACACGAATAGGCAGGTCCATGCCTGCCATTAAAGTCATCGTTTCCATACGCGATAGGGTGTCGCGCGGGCTGTTCGAGTGAGCGGTGGTCAAAGAACCATCATGACCAGTGTTCATTGCTTGCAGCATATCAATGGCTTCGCCGCCGCGGATTTCACCCACGATGATGCGATCGGGGCGCATACGCAGAGAGTTGATCACCAGATCACGAATGGAAACCTCACCACGCCCTTCAATATTGGAGCCACGCGATTCAAGCACCACCACATGCTCCTGGCGCAGCTGTAATTCTGCCGCATTTTCAATGGTGACGATGCGCTCATCGTTGGGAATGAAACCTGAAACCACATTCAACAAAGTGGTTTTACCAGAGCCAGTGCCACCGGAGATAACAATATTCATGCGTGCTTTCACACAAGCTTGCAAAAAGCCCACTGCTTCACGGGTGATCGTTCCATATTTTTCGATCAGGTCTGTGACCGTAATGGGATCCTTAGCAAACTTACGAATGGTCAATACCGGGCCAACCAGCGAGATCGGGGGAATGATAGCGTTCACACGCGAACCATCAGGCAAGCGTGCGTCCACATACGGCGATGATTCATCGATGCGTCTGCCCAGCGGCGCTACAATACGCTCGATAATGCGATTGACATGCTCATCATCCGTAAACGCCACTTTTACGCGCTGCAACTTGCCATTTTTTTCCACATAAATGCTTTTGGGGCCATTGACCATGATTTCGGTGATGTCGTCGTCTTCCAACAATTGCTGCAGCGGGCCAAAACCGAGAATTTCTGCCACAATCTGGTTGAACATCTGGGCGCGTTCGGGCTTTGACAGAATGATACTTTCTTCATTCAACAATTGGTCATACAACTGCTGGATAGAAGCGCGCACCTCTTTGGTTTGCGACACGTCCATTTTGGGGTCAAGAGTGGCGATCAGCTTGTTCTGTACCCGCCGGCGCAAGTCTTGATAGGCATTGCGCTGACTTTGTGCGCTGGATGCTGAAGCAGCCGTACGTTGAACTGCTGCCTGCGAAGCCTGTTGCGAGGGTGCTGCGCCGCTATCTTCGCCCTGTAATCTTTTCAGAATAGACACTTTGACTCCGTTTCCTTATGTAACAGGCGCATCATACTGTATCATCCATTTTCTTAAAGCGGTCTTCGATGCGTTTTGCCAGTTCGAAAATATTCCTGCTCAAAATATTGGTGCGCAATTCAACATTCAAAGGCACCCCTCGTTTGACAGATTCTCGCACTTCATTTTTCTCATCCAGGGGCAGCGCCATCTCGATCGGTTGATGCAAGCTTTCGCTGATGCGATCCGGAGAGATATGTTCACGGCGGTCAAAGAAATTTAACACAAACATCAGCTTGTTCGGATTAAAACCCAGCGCGCGATATAGCACCAGGAAAGAATTGGCATTCTTCAAAGCCGTGATTTCGATGGTCGACATCATCACAGTCATATCGGCAGACTCGATCGCGGAAAGAGTTAATTCGTTCAAATAGCTGGAGGTATCAATGACCACATAGTGGTAATAACGCCGCAAATATTTCACCAGGGTGGCGAACAACTCTGGCACCACCTGTTCTGCGTTCTCGAGGCGCGGCGGTGCCGCCAGGATATCCACACCAGATGCCTCATGGTGCAGCATGACCTCACTGATAATGTCAGGATCAAGCTCTTCAACACGCGATAACAAATCCAACACGTTAAACTTGCTTTGCAAACTGAACAACACTGGCACATTGCCGTACTGGTTGTTGCCATCCACCAGGCACACTTTGCTATTCTTTGAACGCAGCGCCACCGCCAGGTTAGCGGCGATAGTGGTGGTTCCAGCACCGCCTTTGACCCCATACACACAGATGCTCTTGCCCTGTACCATAGAAACCATGCCGCCGGACGGTTTCATGCCCGACATGCTCATGGAGGCTTCAGCCATGCTGCGCTGCTCAATGGAAATGTTCCCCGCGCGTTTGATCACCGAGGTCAGTTCATCCATCATAGGTGGTTTCGAGAGGAAATCATGTGCGCCGGCGCGCATGGCGCGGCGCATATAGTTGGGGTCATTCTGCACCGAAAGGATTACCACCTGG
>DSBE01000326.1 GCA_011053085.1 Chloroflexota bacterium | reverse complement strand
CCTATGGACCAGACCACTCAAAAGTATTCGAAGTTGATGTGGTGGTGAATGGCAATGTGCTTGCGAGCGGCGTTGGTCATAGCAAGCAGGCAGCCACAAAGGATGCTGCCAGTGCAGGTTTAAAACTATTGGGATTAATCGATTGACCCTGGTCAATCAGAAAGTTATAGACAAAACATACAAGCCTATGCCCACTCGATTATTGTCACTTGAATTGCAAGGGTACAAAACCTTTGCCACAAAAAATGATTTCATATTTGCAGATGAAATCACCGCCATTGTCGGACCGAACGGTTCAGGCAAATCCAACGTTGCTGATGCCATACGGTGGGTATTGGGCGAGCAATCATTTTCTCTGCTGCGAGCGCGAAAGACTGACGATATGATCTTTGCCGGGTCTGAACGGCGTTCGCGATCAGGCATGGCTTCGGCGACTATTGTTTTCAACAATGAAACCCAGTGGCTGCCAATCGATTTTTCAGAGGTGTCCCTCACAAGAAGGGCCTATCGCGATGGACAGAATGAGTATCTCATCAATGGATCGCGGGTTCGTTTGCGTGATATTAACGAATTGTTGGCGCAATCAGGCCTGTCTGAGCGCACATATACCGTTATCGGTCAGGGACTGGTTGACAGCGCTCTTTCGCTGCGGCCCGAAGAACGCAGACAATTTTTTGAAGAGGCGGCAGGTATTCAGTTGTATCGCAGCCGGCAGGAAGAATCTGCCAATCGGCTGGCGACAACGCGGCGCAACATGGACAGGGTCTATGACATCCTGAACGAAATTCAACCGCGATTGCGCTCTTTGGAACGTCAGGCCAGGCGGGTTGAAGATTACGAAAGGATCAGCGCTGATTTGCAATTGTTGCTGCGCGAGTGGTATGGTTATCATTGGCAGTTGAGCCAGCAGGAGATCCACAAAGCCCAACAAGTCTATCAATACCGTGAGAACCTTGTTCATGAAGCCAGTAAAAAGCAATTGGCGATCGAAGAAGAAATGAATGGCTTGCGGGAGGAAGTGCGTTTACTGCGAGACAAGCTGGCGGAGTTGCACGGACGCTCTGCCGCACTGCATGAGAAGCGCGAATATGAATCAAGGCAGTCGGCCATATTTGAAGAGCGCCACAAATCCATCGTGGCCCTGCAAAGTGACTTAAAGCTGCAAACAGCCAGGATAGATGAGCAGGAAAAATCGGAGAAAGAGCGGTTGTCCGGCTTGCAAAGTGACCGTGACGCGTTGCGCCTGGAGATCGAGGAGATCAGGCGAAAGGTTGATTTAATTCAATCTGAACTGCACACAAAGAATTTACAGCGCAGTCAATTGGAAACAAGACTTCGCAGCCATCAACAAGAAGTCGATACTCATGCGAAAGAAACCTTGCGACAGCAAGCAAAGATCACTGAATTGCAACTTCGTACCGAAGAATTAACTGTTAGGATTGAAGAGGTCAATCAACGCATCGAAAATCTGGAACGGCGCAATGAGGCAAATCAACTTGTTATGGCGGACCATGTCGAAAAAGCGACCGATCTGCAATCTCGACTAAATGATGTCGTGCAGATGCTTGCAGAGCAACAGAAGTTGCAGCAAGAGCATGAAAAAGCGTATAGCGCGAAGAAACAAGAGTTAACAGACCTGAACCTTGAACATGGTCGCTACGAGGCTACATTGGCCTATTTTGACCAATCAGAAGCAACTTACAGCGGGTTGTCTGAAGGATCCGCTGCTTTGCTGCGGGCAGCTACATCGGGAAAAATGAAAGGGACCATGCGTGCACTCAGCACAGTTCTGGATGTGCCGGAGCGTTACGAAACCGCTGTTTCGGCGGTTTTGGGCGAACGCGCACAGACTGTCCTGTTGGACAGCGATGTAAACATTGATGATCTCCTGAACTACATCGGGTCTGAAAAAAAGGGCCGAACAGTGATGGCAGCCTCCTCGCTGGCGACATTGAACAGAAAAACCAAAACAAAGTCTCTGCCTGGTGGGCAATTGATAGCAGACCTGGTGAGTTATCCAGAGGCTTATGCTCCAATTTTCACCGCTATATTGGGGGATGTGGTGATTGTTGAGAATCGAAAAGACGCGCTTGCGGCAAGAAAATCCGGCTCTGATGATATTGTGGTGGTTACCCTGGCAGGTGAAATTTTCTTCCCTGATGGTGTGATTATCGCTGGCGGTGAAAGCTCAAAAACGACGATTATCTCTCGGCCGCGACAGAGGCGAGAAATTAGCGAAAAACTTGAGGCCATTACCAAAAAAAGAAAAGCGCTGGATGCAGTATTGGGGCAAATGGAAACAAAGAGTAACGATCTGTCCAAAGTCATCAACGCTCTCGAACATGATGCTGCTCAGAGGAAAACAGGGATTGCTGCCTTAGAGCGGCAGACTTATCAACTGGATCTCGATCAAAGGCGGATCAAAGCTGATATTGAAACGGCGGTCAAGCAGCGTGAACAGTTGATTACGCGTAAGAAATTCACTGATGAAGAAATTTCGGATATCGCCCGGCAGATCACCCAGAATGAACAGAATCAGACCATGCTTTTGGGAAAGGTTGAGGAGCTTAGCGAGGCGTTAGCAGAGATTACCACCAGCGATTTGGAAAATGATAAATCCATCTGGCAGACCAACCTGGCGGTAAGTAATCAGGCTTTGCAAGCAGCTGACAGTCGCATACGTGAGGTAGGCGAACTGGTGGCTGGTTTACAATCACAAAAGGTGAATTTAACAGCACGGTTAGATCAATATGCGCTGGAATTGGATGAATTATTGGGGCAGCAGCAACTTATTACTGAGCATACCCAAACAATTCGACTGCAAATTGACGAAATCAATGAAGAAATTAGGCCAGCAGAAAAATCGTTGGCCGAAAAAGAAGATAAACTGACAATTTTACAGAAACGCTATACAGTTGCGCAACAGAACCTGACCACGGCAGAGCGGAACTTTACACAGGCCCAGTTACAATTGGCACGGGAACGAGAGAAATCGGAGAATCTTCGCGAAAAGATTGAGGATGATTTTGGCCTGGTTTCCTTTGATGCTGAACAACCCCTGGGCGGACAGGAAATTCTTCCGTTTATGGGCGTGGTGAAACAATTGCCAGTGGTCAAAGAGTTGCCGCCAAATGTTGACGACGAGATCAAACGAAATCGAGGTTTGTTGCGACGGTTGGGGGCGATTAACCCGGATGCTAAGAAAGAATTTGATGAAGTCAATGAACGCCATGAATATCTCAGTCAGCAATTGACAGATATGACCTCGGCCGAGAAGGATTTGCAAGCAGTTATCGATGAATTAAATGAACTGATGAAAATCGAATTTTCGAAAACTTTCAAACAGGTAGCCGAAGAATTTTCCGTTTACTTCACACGGTTATTTGCCGGGGGAAGCGCCCGGTTGGAAATGACGGATGAAGATAATCCGACCTTGTCCGGTATTGAGACACACGCGCAATTGCCGGGGAGACGTGAGCAGAATCTGGCCTTATTGTCGGGCGGGGAACGGAGCCTGACAGCGGTGGCGTTGGTGTTCGCCCTTTTACGAGTGTCTCCGACGCCGTTTTGCATCCTGGACGAAGTTGACGCCATGCTGGATGAATCCAATGTGGGCCGTTTCTGCGAGTTATTGAAGGAGTTGAGCGCCAGTGGCACCCAGTTTATTGTGGTGACACACAACCGAGGAACGGTGCAAGCCGCCAATATCATTTATGGCGTCACCAAAGGCACCGATTCTGCCAGCCATGTGGTTAGTCTAAAACTGGAAGAGGTCAGCGAAGACATGATCTATGCATGAAAAAAGACGGCACTGAAAGCGGTGCCGCCTTTTTATGTTCAGTCAGTGGTGTGAATTATTCTTCCTGGCTTTGCTGCTCAAGCGATTCAAAGTATTCAGCTTCCTGTTGATCCAAAGCAGCCTGGGTCGCGGCAGCATCGCGCGGGGAGATGCCCAACAGGGCTTCATACACCCTCGCGTCGCTGAAGGAAGGTTCGGTGGGTGTCATCTGGTCGCGCAATTTGGTGTTGATGGTAATTTGATCCTCCAGGATTAAGCGTTGGGAGTCCAGCCAGTTTTGGAATGCTTCCTCTTTGAGCAGGGTGAGACGTTGAGCTGTGACCGGTACTTCTTCACGGGCGATCACCTGGATAACGTGGTAACCAAAGGTGGTTTGCACCGGATCGCTGATTTCACCGATTTCGAGTGAAAAAGCAGCTTCTTCGAACTCCGGCACCATGACCCCGCGGCCAAACCAGCCAAGATCACCGCCTCGTTCAGCACTGGTGGTATCTTGCGACAGTAACAGTGCCAAATCTTCAAAAAGCATCTGGTCTGAACGCAGTTGTCCAACCACACTGAGGGCGTCGGTTTCATTTGCGACAAGAATGTGACGTGCCCACACCTGTTCCTCTGTGGCTGGTATGTCAGCTGTCAGGAGGTCGTACAATCTCTCGCGCAAAATAATGCCACGTTGAATTTCGAGGAAGGTGGTTTCGCGGACACCAGCGATATTCAAATCGCTGAGGTAATCGGCATAGTTCTGTTCGTACAGTTCAAAGGTGTAAGGAGTTGGCGTGAGTTCAGGTTCACCGGCAACATCTTCTTCAATCAGAGGTTCTTCTATTGACTCTTCAGCGTCATCAGCCAGTTGCGTTGGCTCGGGGCTTGGCGTCGGGGTTACCAGGCTCAGTTGGGTTGCGTTCAGGGTTGGCAGGGCGGCGGTTGTCGGAACTTCCACCGGCGTGGGCGTTCCTTCTGGGTAATAGGAAAAACCTTGCTGTAATTTGACGTCCAGGTCTTCATCACTCGCCGTTATTCCCAGTCGCCGTGTTTCCATGAGGATGATTTTATCTTCGATCATGGAATTCAACACTTCTGTTCCAAGGAATTCCTTCGACTCCAGCAATTGACCGATTTGATTCATCTGGTTTTGCTGGTTGCCGTCATAATCACCGAATAATTGCATGATCTGGTTGATCTGCACATATTGTTGCAGCAGCTGCCAGCGCAGATAACGAGCCTGGTTCTGGTATTCTCTGACGGTAATTTCTTCTTCACCAACGGTGGCTATGACTTTGTTGGGAGTGATGAAAAACGCATCGATCATACCGATCAGGAGAATGATGACGATTACGCCGCCAATGGCAGCCGCAATTGTGATCAGGAGCTTTTTCTGTTGGGCTTCCTTCTGGCTGATGCGCTGCTGCTTCTTTGTAGGCTGTGGGGTTGATGCGGCTTTGTGTTTTTGTTCTTTATTACGATTTGGCATTCTTCTTCTACCTCACGGTACCGATATAGCCGATAAAGGGCATGAGAATCGTTTTCATGCCCAGAAACAATCTATTAACTACTTGATTTTTACCGATCTCGAGAAGGGCGGCGGCTGGCTTTTTCCATCTGGTCACTGAGAGAACCTTCGGTGAATGGCAGCAGAGCAATGTGACGGGCGCGCTTAATGGTTTGTGCCAGGGCGCGCTGGTGTTTTGCGCATGTGCCTGTTTGGCGGCGAGGCCGAATTTTGCCTTCTTCGGTAATGAAACGTTCCAACAAGCGGGTGTCTTTATAATCAAATTTGATTGTGCTGTCTGCACAAAAAGCACACACCTTCGGACGGGGTGTAAATCGTCGTTGACGATAATTTGATCGGGATGATCCTGAATCTTCAGACATTATGTACCTCGTATTTCTATATTTCTGTGTTGTCCATATCGCGATACCCTAAGATCAGCATTTCGCTGGCGACAATTTCAACACTATTGTGTTGTGTGCCTTCGCTGTTTTCCCATTGGCGGCTTTGCAGTCGTCCTTCTACATAGACACGCTCACCTTTGGTAAGATATTGGGCACAAATTTCTGCCAGACTGCTCCAGGCAATCACGTTGAACCATTCTGTTTCATTTTTTTTCTCTCCATCAGCACTGACATAGCTGCGATTGACAGCAACCGAGAAGGTTGTTACCGCCCTTCCACTGGGGGTGTAACGCATTTCGGGATCTTTTCCAAGATACCCGATGATCATGACTTTGTTGAGTCCTCGGTTCATTTTGTCTCTGTGCCAATTAGAGTTAATAAGTTGACCAATCAATCATATCTTGATCAGTCATCCAATTTCACGGTCATATAACGCATGATGGGTTCAACGATTTGCATGTTTCGCTCTAATTCCGCCACTTTGGCGGGATCAAATTGCATATCGAAGAGCATGTATTGTCCTTCACGCTGTTTGCGAATGGGATAAGCCAGGCGTCGGGTGCCCCAATTGTTTTCTTTGGTAACGGTGCCGCCCAGATCGCCAATCCATTTTTTTACACGGTCACAGACCTCTTGGTAAGCACTTTCTTCAAGGTCGGGGTGGACAATGAAAATGAGCTCGTAATTACGCATACTGTTTTCCTCCTTTCCACGGGATTGCCCTCAGCGCGTAGCGTATCCACTGAGAGCGGAAAGGCAGCATTAAGAATT
>DSBE01000195.1 GCA_011053085.1 Chloroflexota bacterium | reverse complement strand
CATAGTTACGCGCCACTTGCTGCCAGTCAACGACCTCGAAGAAAGCCTGCAGGTAATCACCGCGCAGGTTGCGGTATTTCAAATAGTAGGCGTGCTCCCATACATCGATGCCGAGGATCGGCGTCCAGCGTCCTTTGCTTACCATGATGGGGTTGTCCTGGTTTGGGGTGGAAGAAATTTCCAGTGCACCTGCGCTATTGGCATTCAGCCAGGCCCAGCCCGAACCAAAGCGGCCTGCTCCGGCGGCAATAAGTTTCTCTTTCAGGTTGGCGAAACTGCCGAAATCTTTCTCGATCTGCCGCGCGAGTTCACCCTGTGGTTCGCCGCCGCCATTGGGCGAAAGATGGGCGAAATACAGGTTGTGGTTATAGTAACCGCCGCCGTTATTGCGCACAGCCGTGCGCAGCGATTCATCGCTGATTTCATCCAGCTGGACGAAAATCTGCGCTTCACGCAAGCCGTCAAACTGAGGCAGTTTGGCGAGGGCATCATTGAAGTTCTTGGTATAACCGGCATGGTGCTTGGTGTAGTGGGTGAGCATGGTCGCTTCGTCGATGTGCGGTTCGAGTGCGTCATAACCATACGGTAATTCGAATTGTTTAAACATTCTATACTCCTGTTCATTGTTGTTTTTCCCTGATTATAATAGTTTAATATATGATTTATATAAAAAATTATCCTGTGCGGCCACCCGCTCATCCAGCGGGTTGATACCAAAAGAGGCTGTCTTTACCGGACAACCTCTTGATGATGAATGGCGAATGGTTGTGATGCGGCTTATGCCATCTCGAATTTTTCGGTATGCAATTTTTCAATGCCCAGATTGCCGAAGCACAATTCCATGGCTTTGATCATCGGATGGGGGCCGCACACGAAATAGTGCAGGTCACGATAATTATCGGGCAGAACCTCCGTCATCAATTTCTCTGTGATGAAGCCGGTCGCGCCCTGCCAGCCTTGATCAGGCCGTTCGAACACCGGCACCAGATGGAAATTGGGGTTCTGGGCTGCCAGCTGCTCCAGTTCGGAGCGGAAGGCATAATCCTGCGGGGTCTGCATACCGTACAACAGGTAGGCGGGGCGCGTGTCATTTTCGTCTTTCATTGAACGCAGGATGCTCATGATGGGGGCGATGCCGATGCCGCCGGCGATCAACACCATGCCCTCCACCTCGGGTGCGGTGATGTTATGGTGACCAAAAGGTCCGTCGATATAGGCGGTTTCGCCTTTTTTCAGGTCCTTGATGGTGGCAGTGAAGTTACCCAGCTCTTTGATGGCGAACTCGACCCGTTCTGTATTTTTGTTGCTGGAAGCAATCGAGAACGGGTAACGCCGCAGCGAGAAGGGGGATTCGCGCACGGTCAGCCAGGCAACCTGACCTGGATGGAAGTCAGGGATGGGGAAGCCGCGCGGGGACAGCGCCAGGCTGTAGACGCCCTGTGCCTCGTAGCGTACTTCGACGATCTCATAGGGCTGGCGCAGCTGCTGGATGGGCTTGAACACGCGGATATACAGCGCCGCCAGGATCCACAGCGATGTCTGCACCCACAGCAGGATTTGCATGGCAGGCGCGGAAGAGTAGTTGTTGACCAGCAGAATGTGGGTCAGTCCGGCCGCCACGATGATGACGGTGAAGATGTCGTGCAGCACACGCCAGAAATCATAGTCCAGCCGCAACTGTTTGCGCCAGGCTGAGGTGATACCAATCAGGATGTAGGCCAGCAGGCTGGAAACACCCATTTTGGCGCGCAAGGGGGTCTCAGCGGAAAAGACCTTCAGCAGATTCAATGCCCACTGGTTGAAACTGATGCCTTCGGAAAAATTCAACAACAGCAACAGGTAGTGCGCGGTGACGAACACCACCGCCAGCAGGGATAGGATGTGATGGATCTTATACAAGCGGTCCATGTTAAAGACCTTCTGGGCCGGGGTGAAGCGCGAAACCGGCGCCAGCTGCCAACCTGCCATGGTCAGGCCGATGAAGCCCAACACGATGGAAAGTTCCCGCTGGAAATTACGGCCGAGTTGCGGGCCGACAAAGGGCATCACGAACAGCGGCGAGAAGATCAGCAGGGCGAAAATGATGATCAATATGGGTCGCATGATATTTTTATTCATTACTACTCCTCAAATTTGTTAGTAGAAACCACAGTTGGTCCAGTTAAGGAAAAATTTCACAATCTAAGTCGATTATACAGGGTGTTTTCTAAAATTGCAAGATATATTACAAATTTTAGACATAAATAATAATTATTGTCAGTTACGGTAATGACTATCAGCGTATATCGAGGAAACCAGTATCGGTGCCAACACCTGTCACCTCATGGCAATCCTCATTAAGGCAGCAGAAAACCTGCTGTCCAGTACTGCCCAAAGCCGAACATCGCCAGCACGATGGAGAAGAACAGGATCGCACAGCCCAGGCCGATCAGCACATAGTCGCGCTTGCGGTAGGTCAGCTGCTGCAGCCAGGTGCGTTTGACCACGCCGAAGGCGCGCAGGTCCATGGCGTCGATGATGTCCTCGCTGTTGGCCACCGCCTGAATGGTGACCGGCACCACCAGCGGCGCTAACTTGCGAATCTGTGTCACGATGCCGCCCTCCAGTTTCTCCAGTTCATAACCGCGTGCTTTCTGCGCGTCCATGGTCAGCTGGAAATCACGCGCGAAAGACGGCACAAAGCGCATGGTCAGATCCATGGCAAAGGCAAACTTATCGGGCAGCCCCAGCCCATGGAAGGTGATGCCGTACAGCGCCGGGTTGAGGGTGTAGGGGATCATGATGGTCAGTGCGGCGATGCTGAAAACGCGCAGCATCATTGCCAGGGCGTAGGAAGTCTTTTCGGCGGTAATGCGCATGACCGGCGTCCAGCCAAAGATCTGGAAATTGGCGCGGAATTCATGCAGCAAGGTTTCGGTGTCGTAAAATTCTAACCCGCCGCGCCCGGTCAGGAAGGTCAGTGTGGAGAAAAACAGGATGAACCCGCCGATGAACAACCAGGCGTGTTTGGATTCCTTCCAGGTGATGCCGGAGGTCAGTACAAAGAAGACTGCACCCACAAAGAAGAACGCCAGGAAGCGCATGTCCCAGAACAGGAACGCAGACAGAATATACATGGCGATGAAAATCAGCCATGCGCGCGGGTCAAAGGATTGCACCAGTGACTTTCGTTCTCGGTAGCGCCAGGTGGTCAGCATACTTTCATTTTACTTGATATGAAGCGTCTATGGATAACTATTCATTCGAATTCACAAGAATAAAAAGAGGCTGCCGGGACAGCCTCTTCAATCAGAAAAGATAATCAGCGCCCCGACTGTTTCTGGATGGATTCGTAGGCGATCACCACCAGCGGCAACAAGATGGCGGCAAACAGCAGGTTGGTGCCGGCAGCCGGCAGGAACTCGCCCACGATCGCCACGGCGAAGCTATAGCCGTTGATCCAGATATCTGATATAGCGGCAAAGCCGATACCGAGGATGTTGCCCAGCGTGGCCCAGGTGACAGCCGCTGCCACATTCTCATTTTTGACGAACAGGCGAATCGCCAGCGCGATCAAGAAACCAACCACGATCGCCAGGCCGGCGAACAGCGTGATCTGAGCATCACCGTAAATGTCATTCTCCACATCGAAGAACAGCATATTGGGCTGGTTGCGGTTCGTCAGGTAGACGACGGCGAACAGGACGGTCAACACACCGCTGATGACCAGGATCATGTCCATGGATTTCTTGCGGCTTGAGAACAGCATGTGCATACCGGCGATCATGCCGATCAAACCGTTGCCGACGCTCCATTGCGGCGAAAGGCCAAAGCCAGTCAGGGCGTCGCCAAACATGTTGCCGACCGCGCCGGAGAACAAGCCCACCACTGGCCCGAAAGCATAACCAAAGAACATCGGGATGACGATCGCCGGGCGCAGCGCCACCTGGCTGACCGACGGCACCACGAACACGGTGCCATTGAACAGATAGGCGAAGATGGCGTAGAGGGCGGCGCCGATCGCCATATAAACGACCTCGCGCGTGCCCACTTCCCAGGCCTTGTTATCCTTGGTGAACAGATAGATGACATACACGAGAGCAAGGCCGACACCAACGAACACGAAGCGCAAAAAGGCGGTCGCGTCCAATTGCAGCCAGTCATTGAACAGCGGGCCGATGATCGCCACCAGGATCAGGATGACAAGCGTTGCAATGAGGCTTAACAAAAGTTTCAAACTGGTTTTCATAGTAAAAATCTCCTCAAACTGTGCTTCACAAAACAATAATGGAAGATAAACAATAGAATGGGGATGCCCGGTCCCCGGCAACGATGGACGATTGATGTTCCGTCGCCGCCAACATTAGCATACGTTAATCTATAGTTTACAACAAATTACCGTCAATTGCATGTGCCAATTGCTCTACGCGCAAAAATTGGCCGGTGCGGTGATATTGTTTGAGGTTCTCTTTTAATAAGGAAGTGGGCACCAGGCGATTCGCCACCAGCATATCCAGGTCCTGCAGCACTTCATAAGGCGTACCGTCGCGCATTACCCGCCCGTCATTGACCACCAGCACGCGGTTGGCAAAGATCACCGCCAGGTCAATGTCATGGGTGATGAACAGGATCGCCTCGAAGGTCGGCAGCTGGATGATAGCGTCCATGAAGTTCATGAAATTCTGGTAATCCTGTCCAGCGGTGGGTTCATCCATCACCAAAATGCGCGACTGCATGGCGAGGATGGCAGCGATGCTGACGCGTTTTTGCTGGCCGAATGAAAGCGCCAGCGGCGGGTCTTCTTCACGCCCCTCCAGCCGCACAATGCGCAGCGCTTTGGCGATGTTGGCATCCATGCGCGCCGGGTCATGTTTGAGGTTCTTCGGCCCGAATTGCAGTTCTTCGCGCACGGTAGGCGCGAACAGCATGTGGCTGGGGCTTTGAAAGACATAGCCCAGCATCTGCGCAATCTGCGCAATCGACAGTTGTTTGGTGCTTTTGCCGTCCACCAACACCTCGCCGGCGGTTGGTTTGAGTAGTCCGATGGCATGTTTGACCAGGGTGGTTTTGCCAGCGCCGTTGGCGCCCAACACCGCGATGATATCGCCGCGTTTGATCTCCAGGTTGACATCGTGAAGGATGAGATTGTTGTCGCCGTAGTGGAAAGAAACATTTTCGAACTTCACCAGTTGCTGTTTCTCGCCCTGTCCGCCAGGCAGTGCTTCCAGCTGAGGCGGGGGTGGGTCTTTGCGTGCCATCGGCAGGCTGAGGTGCACCGGTAGTTTGACGGCATGGTAATCAACCGCATCTGACAGGCCTTCCAATTCGCCCAGGTATTTCACCTGCCCCTCATTCATGAACAGGATGCGGTCGGGGTTGATGGTGAGGACATCGTCCACACGGTGTTCGATCATCAACACCGCCATGCCTTCATCCGCCAGTTCGCGCACCAATGCCAGGGTTTCGTGCGCGCTGGCCGGGTCAAGGCTTGCCAGCGGTTCATCCAGCATCAACACCTGCGGGCGCATGGCGAGCACACCCGCCAGCGCCACTTTCTGCTTTTCACCGCCTGACAGGCTGAATGTATCGCGGTCTTTGAGTGCGCTGATGCGCAGCCGTCCCATGGCTTCCTCTGCCCGCGCAATGATCTCTTCACGCGGCAGTGCCAGGTTCTCCAACCCGAATGCCACCTCGTTAATCACCTTGGTGCCAAGGATCTGCCGTTCAGGGTCCTGCAGCACGGTACCGACCATCTGCGAGATTTGCACCAGTGGCAGTTTTTCTATCTCAGTGCCGCAGATGGTGATGCTGCCTTTCATCTCGCCTTTGTATGAGCGCGGGTTCAAGCCGTTGATGCAGCGCGCCAGGGTGGTTTTGCCGCAGCCGCTGGCACCGGCGATTAAGATGATCTCACCGGCTTTGACGGTCAGGTTTATATCCTGTATGGCAAAGGTGTCACGGCGCAGGTAACGAAAGGAGAGTCCTTCAATGACCAGGGGATCAGGTTGTGTGGCGGATTGTTCCAACAAAGCACCTCTCAGCAGGGGATGGCCTAATTATAAATCACGAATGACGCGCACGGCATCACCAATTTCGGCTTGCAAATATTTCTGCGCACTGCCGTTCACCACCACAATGCTCAAGCGCCCGGCGCTGTCGATGATGGCGCTCAGGCTGCCCGGCGATGAATCGCCGAAGGTGGATTGAATACCGTGGATGACATATTCCCCATAGCGCACGCGCGCCTGCGGGATGCCGTTGTCGATGTTTTCGGCAAAGGCGACCAGATGCTTGCGCTCAATACTGGTGGCGAGGTTGCCGAAATGGTCAATGTGTAGAATATGCCCCACCCAGCCGCGGTTAATGGGCATCGGCATGAGGATATCAATGAAGATCGGGTCAACGATCGGACTGCCTAATTCCGCCAGCGGCACACCAGCCGCCAGATGAGCGCCGACCGGGGCGTAAATATCTCTGCCGTGGAAGCT
>DSBE01000039.1 GCA_011053085.1 Chloroflexota bacterium | reverse complement strand
GCTCATGAAGATATTGCTGGTCAGCCATTTTTTTCCTCCGCAACGCACCGCCGGTGCTGAGCAGCGCGCATTGAGCTATGCAAGGGAATTGCAGCAGCGAGGCCATACGGTTCAGATGTTGTGCGCGGGTGATTGGGAAACAGGCGCTGATCAATGGAACGGGTTTACAGACGATGTCTACGAAGAGGTGCGGGTGCGGCGGGTGAATTTGAATTGGACCCGCGCGGATGACCCTAACCGATCTCTGTATGACAACAAACTGGTTGAATCTTCTGTGGATGGTTGGTTAGGAGAATGGCAGCCAGATGTGGTGCACATCATTTCTTTGATCACACTTGGAGCGGGAGTGGTGCGTGCAGCTAAAAAGCAAGATCTGCCCGTGCTCTTTACCCTGACGGATTTCTGGATGATTTGTCCAAAGATCAACCTGGTGCGTGGAGATGGCAGCCTGTGTGATGGCTGCACCACCGATTGGGATTGTTTGCGGTGTATGCTATGGAATACCAGAGTATATCAAGGTCTGAAGAAGTTCCTGCCGGAGAAGAGGGTGGAAAACCTGCTGAGCGAAGCCAGCCATCATGCCTGGCTGACTCGTCAACGTGGTTTGCGAGGTATGGCGCTTGATATGGCAGACCGCAGGCGTGTTATGGTTGAGATTGCAAAGGAAATTGATTGTGTGACCGCGCCATCAACGCATCTAGCAAGGGTGATGGATAGTAACGGGATTTTTGCTTCGCCGGTTCGGGTGATTCACTCAGGGCATGATTTGGCGTGGCTAAACGGTTCAACGAAGGAAACTACAGATGATTCGATTCGGTTTGGTTATATCGGGCAGTTGATCCCAATCAAGGGTGTAGATGCCCTGGTGGAAGCTTTTCAATATGCTGCGAAAGAAGGGAATGCCAGCCTCTCAATATATGGGAACATAGAAATTAATCCTGATTACGCTGCTTCTGTGCAGGCAATGGCAAGCGATGGCGATCCGATTCAGTTCAAGGGAACGTTTTCTCGTGAGCAGTTGGAACAGGTGTTGGCTGGGATTGACGTGCTGGTGGTGCCTTCGCGCTGGCATGAGAACAATCCGCGCGTTATCCAGGAAGCTTTTGCCAGCAAGACGCCGGTGATTGGTGCCAACGTGGGCGGCATTGCCGAATTCATCGAGCATGATGTCAACGGTTTGCTTTTTCAATATGATTCAGTCAGTGACCTGCAGGCGCAGATCGAGCGGGTGCTGACTGAGCCGGGCATCATAGAGAGGCTGAAAAGCGGAATTAAATCAGTAAAAACAATTTCTGAAGAGATGGATGAGATTGAAGAATTGTACAGATGTCTGATCACAACCAAAAACAGACGGGGTTGATGTAGATCAATATTTTGAAAATATCAGTGAGAATATCACCATACATACAAGGAGGTAACAGTAATGGAAAATGTTTTGGTAACCGGTGGGGCGGGTTTTATCGGCTCACATGTGGCGGAATCATTGGTGCAACTTGGAATGAACGTTACGGTGCTGGATGATCTCAGCGGGGGATTTGAAGACAATGTGCCGGTTGGCGCACGGTTTGTACAGGGCAGCATTAATGACACTGCCTTGATTGAGGACTTGTTTGCGGCTGAGAAATTTGATTATGTCTATCATCTGGCTGCCTATGCCGCCGAAGGATTAAGCCACTTCATCAAGGTTTTCAATTACAACAACAATCTCATCGGCAGCGTTAATCTGATCAATGCTTCTGTCAATCACGGCGTGAAGTGCTTCATTTTCACCTCTTCGATCGCCGTGTATGGCACCAGTCCGGTGCTGCCGATGACAGAAGAAACACCAGCCCACCCCGAAGACCCCTATGGCATCGCCAAACTGGCGGTTGAGCAGGAATTGCGTGTTTGCAAAGAGATGTTTGACCTCGACTACATCATCTTCCGGCCGCACAATGTCTATGGCGAACGGCAGAATATTGGTGACAAATACCGCAATGTGGTTGGCATTTTTATGAACCAGTTGCTGCAAGGCCGCCCAATGACGATTTTTGGTGATGGTGAGCAGAAACGGGCCTTCTCATATATCAGCGATGTTGCGCCGATCATCGCGGAGTCTGTCAATTATCCCTGGGCCTATAATCAAATCTTCAACATCGGTGCGGATCAACCCTATACGATCAATGAACTGGCGCGGGCAGTGGCGGCGGCCATGGGCTATGAATTGAATGTCACCCACCTACCACCCCGCAATGAAGTGATTGAAGCCTATGCTTCTCACGATAAGGTGCGCAGTGTCTTTGGACATAACGACCTGAGCAGTCTGGCAGATGGTTTGAAGCGGATGGCGGCCTGGGTCAAGCAGCATGGTGCGCGTTCGAGCCAGAAGTTCACCCATGTGGAAGTGGAAAAGAACTTCCCGCGTGCCTGGATTGAGTAGAACCTGAGGGAAATGTTGCCAGAACCCTATGTTGTTTCCGTCATTCTGAATACCAACCGCCGTGATGATACCCTGGCGTGTCTGGATTCATTGCTGGGGAACACCTATTCGCATCATGACGTGATCGTGCTGGACAACGCTTCCAGCGATGGCTCAGTGGAAGCCATTCAGGAGCATCATCCAGGGGTGGAAATTATTTCGCTGGCAGAGAATCTGGGTTATGCCGGTAACAACAACGTGGGCATTGAACTGGCGATAGCAAAAGGTGCTGATTGGGTGTTCGTCCTGAATGAAGATACTGTGTTGGATACTCACTGTCTGGAGCGACTGATTGAAGTTGGTGAGTCAGATGAAAAGATCGGGATCGTCGGGCCGATGGTGTATCATTTCGATGAACCTGATTATATCCAGTCTGGCGGCGGCATGCTGGGTCCTTACTGGGAGAGCAGTCATCTCGCAAAGGATGAACAGGATCAAGGTCAGCTATGCGAGCCACATCAGGTGGAGTGGGTCTCTGGCTGCGCTATCATGGTGCGCCGTGCGGTGATTGAAGCCATCGGGATGATTGATGCACGCTTTTTCTACTACTGGGAAGAGACCGAATGGTGTTTGCGAGCGACCAGGTCGGGCTGGAAGGTCGTGCATGTTCCGATGGCACAGTTGTGGCACAAAGGCGTCCAGCGCAATTATGTGCCGAAACCGTCCTTGATGTATTACAATACCCGCAACCGGCTGCTGATGTTGAAAAAACACCATGCGCCTATCAAAGTCTGGCTATATACGCTGGCACAGATTCTGCGTACCTTGGTGAGTTGGTCGCTGCGCCCCAAGTGGCGTGACAAAAGTGCCTACAGGGATGCCATGTGGCAGGGACTGCTTGATTTCATGCGTGGCCGCTGGGGAAAACAGCCGGGATAAGCGGAGCATATGAAAATCCTGTTCTTGTCACGATGGTTTCCCTTCCCGACAGACAATGGCTCAAAGCTGCGCATTTACAATCTGCTGCGCGGTCTGGCGGATCGCCACGAGGTGCATCTGTTGAGTTTTGCTGATGAACCTGCTGACGCAGAGAAGAAAGAACTACAGGCTATCTGCGCAACTGTTCGGGTGGCGCCGTGGCGAGAATTTCGGCCGAGTAACTTGAGCGCATTGATGGGATTTTTCCATCCACAGCCTCGTTCTTTGATCGACACCTATTCTGCGGAAATGGAGAATGCGATCCAGCAAGCGTTATTGGGGGAGGATTTTGACCTGGTGATCCTCTCGCAATGGCAGATGGCTGCCTATCGCCATTTGGTTAAGGATGTACCGGCATTGTTTGAAGAAATTGAAGTGGGCGTGCTGTATGAACAATATCAAAAAGCAGCCGGATTGGCGCGTATGCGCGCCGCACTCACCTGGCACAAACACCGGCGTTTTTTGGATCGCGTGCTGATGGGTGAAACCTGCACGGTGGTTTCAGAGAAAGAACAGTCTCTGCTGTTATCACTGGTCTCTGAGGCTGACATTCATGTGATTCCCAATGCGGTTTCTGTGCAATCGTATGAACATGTCCATGAGGCGCCTGAACCTGATACGATGATCTTCACCGGGTCTTTCCGCTACCGTCCGAATTATGAAGCCATGATCTGGTTTGCAGGATTTGTTCTGCCGTTGATACAAGAGCAAATCCCGCATGTGCGCCTGACGATCACTGGCGATCCGGCTGGCTTGCCGTTTCCCGCTTATCAGGGGGTTGTGCAAACTGGTTTTGTTGATAACATATACCCATTGATTGCACGTTCGTGGGTCAGTGTGGTGCCTCTGTTGGTGGGTGGGGGCACACGGTTGAAGATCCTCGAAGCCATGGCGCTGGGAACCCCGGTGGTTTCGACCAGTAAAGGGGCGGAGGGATTGAATGCCCAACCCGGGAAACAACTGCTGATCGGTAATACAGCAGAACAATTCGCCCGCCAGACGATTGTTTTGTTGCGTGATGTTGATTTGCGTAAGCGACTGGCAGTTGACGCGCTTCGGTTCGTGAAAGAACAGTATGACTGGGAGGCTGTTCTGCCAATATTCCTTGATGTGGTGGAATCGGTTGGAAGGAAAAACTTTCAGGAGGATGAGGCATTTGTAAGATGAAAAACTTCGGCATAATGAGTCAGTTGCTACAGCCGGGAAAGTGGCGCGAATTTCTCCATAGTCCAACTATGAATAAGTGGCTGCGCTGGGGAATCGTTGTGGGTGTGCTTATCATCAGCATGATGCTTGCCCTGCTTGATTCACTGGATCATCTGCAGCTGGTTTTAATTGGTGTTGTTGGGATTCTCGGCGCGATCACATTGACCCAATGGCCGGCTTTAGGGTTGCTGGCGATATTGATCGGGACTTATTTTGTTGGTTATACCGGACCCGGCGGCGTGAATGCCGTCATATTGGGGGTGGCAGGGATGGCAGTTTTGTGGTTTGCCGATATGGTCATCCGGCAGCGAAACATACATTTTGTACATCCCCGAACGACCACAGCCCTGTTGTTTTTCTCGCTCAGTGCGGTGTTATCGTTCTTTATCGGTCAGCTGCCCTGGCAGCCGCTTGCCAATCATGCGCCGCTGACCGCACAGTTGGGTGGACTCACTATTTTTCTGATCTCTGCCATGGCTTTCATGATACAGGGCAATGTGATCACAGACCTGCGCTGGCTGAAAGCGTTCACGTGGCTGTTTGTTGGCATCGGTGCTTTGTATATAGCAGCGCGCTGGGTGCCAGGCGTTGCGCTTTTTATGCGCAGCTACGCTCATCTTTCGGCATTCAATGGGAGCCTATTTTGGGTATGGATGCTGGTTATCCCCTTTAGTCAGGCCTTAATCAACAATCAGCTTCACACAATTAAGCGGATTATTTTAGCGCTTCTTGTGGTTGGGGTTTTATATATAGCGATTTTTCACGCCGGTGATTGGAAATCGGGTTATATCCCTCCGCTGGCAGGCGTTGTGGTTATCATTTTGATGAAATACAGACAGCGTGCAATTTGGCTTACCCCATTTTTGCTGGTTGGTGCATGGTTTATGATGGAAGAAGCAATCTCCTCAGATCAATACAGTGTAATGACCCGTCTGGAGGCCTGGAAAATTATTATCACGATGTCAGTTGTAAGTCCTCTATTTGGTATGGGCTTCAGCAATTATTACTTATATACACCTTTGCAGGACATTCTCGGTTGGCGGGTGAACTTCAGTTCGCACAACCAATATCTGGACATTGTTGCCCAGACGGGCTTGATCGGGTTGATATGCTTCTTCTGGGTGTGTTGGGAGATTGCGCGGTTGGGATGGAGCCTGATCGACCGGGTGCCGGAAGGATTTGAACGGGCTTATGTATATGGCGCCATGGGTGGTCTGGCGGGTACGCTGGTGGCGGGATTGTTCGTGGATTGGATCCTGCCTTTTGTCTATAACGTCGGTATCGATGGGATTCGAGCGAGTATATTGTCATGGTTCTTTTTAGGCGGGCTGGTTGCCATTTACCAAATCATGAAACAGCAACCACGTTCCAGCTTATCAGATTTAGAAATGGGAGGTAACAATGGCTGAAGAATTGATTGGATTGATCCCGGCAGCAGGGAAAGGGCTGCGGCTTGGTTTGCCCTATCCCAAAGAACTGTATCCGGTCATTCAAAATAACCGCTACAAACCAATTTCGCAATTCACGCTGGACAACCTGACCAATGCCGGATTGAAACAGGTCGTTTTTGTGGTCAACGAGACCAAACACCAGTTGATCGGTTATTTTGGCAGTGGTCAGCGATTTGGCTGTGATATCAGTTATGTGGTGCAGGAGCAGGCTATTGGGCAGGCGCAGTCCACTTCACCCGGTTTGGCACACGCGCTGGATTCCGCCTATCATCAAGTTAAGGGCAAGGTGGTCTTCTTCGGCATGGCCGATACCATCATGCGGCCGCATGATGTGTTTGCCCAAGGGTACCAAAAAAGTTCGACGGATGATGATGTGATCCTGGTGTTATTTGACACCATAAGGCCGGAGAAATTCGGCATGGTGCGCACCGATGCTGACAACCGAGTGGTGGAAATT
>DSBE01000296.1 GCA_011053085.1 Chloroflexota bacterium | reverse complement strand
CGAGTGGTCGCTATGTCTATTCATCTGGCGCAGATGTATGGCGTCACCGATCTGGATGCTTTGAACAGTCTGCGGCGCGGGGCCATTCTGCATGACGTGGGCAAGATGGGTGTGGCTGATGGCATATTGTTGAAAGCAGGGCCGTTAACGGGGGAAGAATGGGATGTGATGCGCCGCCATACCATCTATGGTTACGAAATGTTGAAACCGATTGAATACCTGCGCCCGGCGCTGGATGTGGTGCTATATCATCACGAACGCTGGGACGGCGGCGGCTATCCGGAAGGATTGGCTCGCGACACCATCCCGCTGCATGCACGTATGTTTGCAATCAGCGATGTGTGGGATGCTTTGCGCCACAGCCGGCCTTACAAAGCCCCCTGGCCGCGTGAAAAAGTCATCAGTTATGTGAATTCAGAAAGCGGCAGCGGTTTTGACCCCGGCATTGTCGAAGTGTTTCAAGAAGCAATCCAGGATGAAGTGATCTGGGAATAATGGCGGTTATTCGCTGAGGTTGGTCCAATGGCCAACTTCGAACCAGGCAAAATCGAGATGGTCTGACAGATTGCGGCCCAATTTTCTCTGGATGCGGTCATAGGCAAATGCCATCAGTTCATACCCGCCGATTTCATCGAGCCTTGTGCCGATCTCACGTGTGCGGATATGGCGGCAGCGGCGGTTGTAGCGCCCGCCAGGAGTTTCTGACAGAAAATCTTCTTTTTCACCGATCGAGAGTAACTCGTTAATCAGACGATCAACTTCTTTTTTTGCGTCTTGTGGATAGGGGGGATTAAACATACGTTTCAGGAACCTCATAAGACCTTTCTCCTATTATACCCACTCCAGACCTTTTTTCAGGTTTGGTCGTTCAGGAGCAAGCTCTTGCAGCCGCGGATGATCGGCATAGAAACCATGGTATTGTTCGGGCAGCAGCACGGCGATGCGGCACATGATCTCTTCTGTACCTTTTTTTAATTGTTCTGCACGGTTGTCGCGGGTGAAAGATGGCAGCAGAAAGGATTCGCCAAATCGCGCAGTGATGACCGGCCTGCGGAATTTACCGAGTGTTTTGAACGCCTGTTCCGTGCCATGGATGCCTACCGGCACGATGGGTACTTGCAATTGCATGGCAAGCATGGCTGCGCCTTCCTTGCCTTCTGCCAGTTTTTGGTCGTGGCTGCGAGTGCCTTCGGGGGCGATACCCATGGCAACCCCTGATTGGATCACACGCCGGGCTTCACGAAAAGCGCTGAAATCCGCTTTGCTGCGGTCAAGATAAATAATGCCGCAGGTGTTTAAAATCCAGGACAAGAACCAGTGTTCGCGGTATTTTTCTGCCACCAGCGCGGTGATCTCGGGACGGACTGGATTTTCCAACAAGACAGGGATATCCAGACGGCTGAGGTGGTTGGTCACCACGATCAACGGACCTTCTGGTGGGATGAAATGGGTATTCTGATAATCAACCTTGGCGAGTCCGAACAAGAAAAATTTTATGATCTTTTGGAGTTGTTGCCTTGTCATGTCAGGAAGCTTTCGTTATGAGATGGTTTCAATAGCGGGTTGGTTTATCTCGCTCTGGCGGAAAAGGGCATGGCCGCCAAAGAAGAGAATGGCTGCACACAGGAAGGCGATAAGGACCAGTATGACTGGTGCAATGGGTGATAACGAGTAAATGGCGAGTGGATTTTTCATGGGCAATACGCTGAAACCTGCCAGCAATGCGAAGAAATTCCAGATACCATGCAGGATGACCACCCCGCCGTAGACCAGCACTGCTCTGATGACTTTGCGGTCTATGAAGGTTTGCATCAACGCCCAGCCCATGGCGGCAGAGGTTGCCATATGCAGGAAACTGGTGCCATAGCGAGCAAAGGTGACGAAGAACCAATCTTGCGCCATGATTCCGCTTACGTTGCCGAAGTTTTCGAACAAGGTGAAAGCGGTACCGCTGATCAAACCAAGCCAAAAACCGTCAACAGCACGCAGGGGACGTTTGATCCAACGGAAAAGCAAAATGGGTTTGATAAATTCTTCCACCAATGGCACAAGGAGAGCGACAAAGAATTGCACCAGCCAGAAGATCCAGGGATTTTCAAGAAAGCCGCCGATCAGATCCTCAGCCTGCTCCATGGGCAGGTTCATATCTGTGAGCATTTCAAATTGTGACAGGACGTTTTCCAGCAGGGATGGGTTGAGGGAAAGCCAGAAGATAATCAGCAATCCCATAAAAATCAACAGCAATATTTCAATAGAAAATGCCAGGACTGGCTGTAAGGTTAAATTCAATCCTAAAAAAAACCAGTTACGACGTGGTTTTCTGGGGGCATAACTTCGGGTGGTGAAGCGGTAGATCCAGAACAAAGGGACAATGACCGCTGGTATTTGCAGGAAAGGCAGCAGCCATTGCGCGCCGTCAAATGCCTGTAACAGGAGGTAAATGGCAATCAATGCCACGGCTGTTACCGCCAGGGCGATGTTGGGCAGCTGCATTCCGCGGTTGTTCGATTGATCCGGGGCTTGCGCAGCAGGTTGTTTATTGAACAACCGCCGCAATGAGACCAGCCAGCCGGGGATCATCAAAACACTCACCGTGAACATCATCATGGTCAGGTTTAATGCTGTAAACAACTGGTTGTTGAATGCGCCATCTTGCGCCAGGTTTACGAGCGCAAACAAACCTGTCAATCCACCCAGAGCAGCTATCAGCAGGCTGAACAGGACACCGGATGTCAGGATGATGAAAGCCAGAATGTTCAGAAGGTTCACTTTGTTGGTGGTTGGTTCGATGGAGGGTTGATTCATTTCGCATCAATTGTAACAGAAAGAAGCAGGTCGGCTGGCGCGCTAGTAGGATCACTGGCAGGATTACGTGGTGTAAGGTTTTGCAGCACATCCAACCCTTGTAGCACCTGTCCGAATATGGTGAATTTGTTGTTATAGGCGGGCAGGGGACCGTAGGTGATGAAGAATTGGCTGCCGTTCGAGTTGGGGGAACCGGCATTGTTCATTGCTATGATACCGGTGCGGTCAAAGGTCAGGGCAGGATTGATCTCTGAACGGAAGGTATAGCCAGGGGTGCCCAGGCTGGAGCCGCTCGGGTCGCCGGTGAGGGCAAACTCATCCGGGATGACCATGTAGAACGGCAGTTGATCATACCAGCCTTGCTGCGCCAGAAAGAGGAAATTATTCACCGCAAGCGGTGCATATTCGGGATACAGTTTGATGATGATGTCACCTTGAGAGGTGTGCAGGGTGGCGTTGTAACTGATGCCTTCGTCGATGACGCGCGGGGGGCACTGATTGAATTGGCGCTCTTTCAGCAATTCCAGTTCGATGATGGTGCGGATGGTTGATAGGTCGCGCGAGAGGGCAGTATACACCTGCCCGTTGATCAAAATAAAGGGGGTGGTGGTGATGCCGGCTTGCAGTGCTGCGTCGAGGTCATTGAGCAGTGCCAGTGTAGTCGCTTCGTCTATCATGGCTTGTTCAAATAGATCAGGGTCAAGTTCAAAGGTTGGCAGCAGGCCGCGCAGATAGGAAGAAAAGTCTTCGGGGCTCAGCGCCTGCCATTCGCCCTGATGGGTGAATAGATGGTCTTGCACCTCAAAAAAAGCCTGTTGATTTTGCAAGGCAGCTGCCTCCAACGCCTGGGCGGCAATAAAAGCATTGCCATGCACCATGAACAATGGCAGATGGCGGTAGATGACCTGCAGTTCATCAGGATATTCCCGCAGCAATAATTGGGTCACTTCGTGGAAAGCCGCGCAATAGGGGCATTGCAGATCGTTGTAAACCACCATAATGATAGCAGGGTCATCGGTATTGCCGGCGACATGGTCAGGGACGAGGGGTTCGGGTACTGCAAAAGGCGGCAGCGTTGCTTCAGCAGCGAGGATGCAGTCACTGAATTCTCCCGGAAAGAGTTCTTCTAACCCGGGTTGTTTGGTGGGAAGTGGGAGGTCCGTTGGGGTTGCCTGCGGGGTGACGGTGGCAGCCATATCAACCGTGCTGGCACAGGCGGCCAGCACGGTTGTGACAATACATAGTATTAAAATATGGCTGCGTTTCACCCCTTTGCGCAAAATTTATTTCTCCGTGATCGAAATGGAGAGGATGCGGTCAGGTTCCACTGACGCCTGGTCAGGATTCTGCGGATCAATGCTCTGTAATGCTTCAACGACATCCATGCCTTCGGTCACCAGCGCAAAGATGGTATATTCGCCATCCAACACCGGTTGCGGCGCATAAGTGATGAACCATTGGCTGCCATTGGTGTTTGCGCCGGCATTGGCCATGCCGACAACACCGCGCGCAGAATATTTCAGGCCTGCATCGATCTCATTGTCATAGGTGTACCCTGGTCCAAAAATACCCATGCCGGTAAAATCACCGGTTTGCGCCACAAAACCCGGAATCACCCGATGGAATATGACATCATTATAGAAGCCGCGGCTGGCGAGGAAAATGAAGCTATTGACCGTGGTGGGGGCTGAGTCAGGCAGCAACTGCATGGTGAAAAACCCTTTGGTAGTTTCAACGGTGGCAAAGTATTCTTTGTCCCGGTCAATCTCAAATTCAGGGCATTCATTATATTGTTTGGAAGGGAAGTCCTTGGCCCACTGCCAGGCTTCCTGAAAAGAAGTCACCGGCATATATTCGAGCGGAATGCCGTTGATCAGCACGTAAGGGGTGCCTCTGACAAACATCTGAGCGCCCACTTGTTGGTCGGTGATCTTTTGTAGAACTTCTTCATTCGCCAGAATTGCTTCATAATCTTCCGGCACCAGACCATACTCTTCTTCCAGCAATGTCAACAGGTATTCTTTGATTTCATCCAGGGTCAATTCTTTCCAGGTCTCCTGTTCGTCGAAGATTCGGTCAGCAAACTCAAAAAAGGCTTCATTGCCCAGTTCTTCTCCGACATACTCAGCGGTCATCGCCACTGTTTGAGACAACTCATAATACCCTAGCAGGAAATGACGGTAGATGAGGCGGGTGTCATCCGGATTGGCTGCATAGATCTGCGCCAATTCAAAATCCATCAACGCGCAATAGGGGCAGGAGAAATCAGAGTAGGTGATGATGGTGACAGCAGCATCCTCTGGACCGATGCTCCAGT
Source organism: Chloroflexota bacterium (assembly GCA_011053085.1). Classification (GTDB taxonomy): domain Bacteria; phylum Chloroflexota; class Anaerolineae; order Anaerolineales; family Anaerolineaceae; genus SpSt-1165. Next base: position 1,388 of record DSBE01000296.1, on the reverse strand, counting down.
CATCAGCCGAAGGCTGCGGGTAGGGGAAGATGGGATACTCATTGACATAGCATTGCCCGGCGGTGACGCCACCAGCTGCCACGGGTACCACCTCTTCGAGCACCTGGCTGGGGTTGACCACGGTGGGTTCATCATCTGTGACAATGGCGGGGGTGTCTTCTGCTTCGCCGGTGTTTTGCGGATTTTCGCTGACACCATCTGCAGACTTGCAAGCGCCGAAAACGAAGACTGCCAATAATAGTACCGATAAAAACCAAAACTTGCGCATATTGCTTCCTTTGTCTATGTGACTGACACGAATGTCAGTACAATTTTTATGAGAGAACCCTATTATAATGGATTCGCGCTGGCTTTGCTGGCTTTTACCATAAGAACCCCTTAACGAAAGATTAAGACACCACTCTCAACTCGTGATAGAATCAAGAGAAATTCGCAGCATAGTTTTTGTTGCGCGTTTCTTTTTACAAGCACAGCAGGGAGCCCAGCAAAATGCCTAACGCCGAGATCATCGCCATTGGAACCGAATTGTTATTAGGGGAAATTCAAGATACCAATACACACTACCTGGCCCGTCAATTGCGAGACCATGGCGTTAATTTGTACCGCACCACCATGATTGGTGATAACGCTCACAGGGTGGCTGAACTGGTGAATGAAGCTCTATCACGGGCTGACATTGTGATCACAACGGGAGGGTTGGGCCCGACGGTGGACGATCCCACGCGTGAGGCGTTGGCAATCGCATTTGGTGTAGAAATCGAGTACCAGCCTGCTTTGTGGGAGCAGATCCAGAACCGGTTCATGCGTTTCTCGCGCACCCCGACCGAAAATAACAAACGGCAGGCCTATATCCCCGCGGGAGGTATTGCGGTGGAAAACCCGGTGGGAACCGCGCCATGTTTTATCATGGAGCGCGGCGACAAATGCGTGTTCTGCCTGCCAGGTGTGCCCAAAGAGATGGAATACCTGACCAGCCATGCGCTGATGCCTTATTTACTCGAACGTTATCAACTTACTGACCTAATCAAAGCCAGGGTGCTGCATACCATCGGGCTGGGTGAATCCAGCGTGGATGATATGATTGGTGATTTGGAGCTGCTTACCAATCCAACGGTAGGGCTGTTGGCGAAATCCGGTCAGGTGGATGTGCGCATAACCGCCAAAGCCTCCTCAGAAGCACAGGCGGATGTCATGATCGACGAGGTTGAGCAAACCATTCGCCAGCGGCTGGGCAGCGCCATATACGGCATTGATGAGGAAACCATTGCCGAGGCGGTATCGCTGCTGTTGGTGAGGGATCACATACAGGCCCTGGTGGCGGTCGAAGGATTGGATACAGGATTCGTTGAAGAGCAATTTGGCAAAATCTTGTCAAAACAGGTTAAAAT